>DAOVFE010000062.1 GCA_030673085.1 Anaerolineales bacterium
TTTCGACTTTTCAGATAGCCCCTTCTTCTAAGGAAAAAGCCATAATGGGGGCGGTAGCTCCCAAACCCACACTTTCCACTCATCCCTACAGCAAGTTGTTGGGTTTCCTGGCTTTTTCCATGGGGCGGTAGCTCCCAAACCTGCACTTTCTACTCATCCCCACAGCAAGTTGTTGGGTTTCCTGGCTTTTTCCCATGATTCCTCTCTTTTTCAACACCCTCTGATTCTCTGATTTACAATTCTCAAACGTCAAAATACAGGGTCATCTCATAAGGATGAGGACGATTACGTACCGGATAACATTCAGCCTCCCGCTTATGGCTCACCCATATCTCGATCAACTCCTGGTTGAACACTCCGCCCTTCATAAGGAAATCGTGATCGGCTTCAAGCACACTGAGCGCTTCGTCTAATGAGCGTGGAAGCTGCTTAATCTTTTTCCTTTCAGTATCGCTCCAGGCAAAAATATCTTTATCTATAGGACCAAAACCTGCCTCGGTCGGATCAATCTTACGCTGTATCCCGTCCAATCCCGCCAATAGTTGGGCTGCTAAAGCCAGGTAAATATTGCAAGTAGCGTCAGGCGGCCGGAATTCAATCCTTGTCGTATCGGGCTGGTGAGCATATTTCGGAATTCGTATCGCCGCGCTCCTGTTGCCAAGCGAATAAAACGCATTAACCGGAGCCTCGAAACCGGGTACTAACCGTCGATAAGAATTAGTGCTTGGGTTGGTTAATGCAAGCAGCGCTGGACCGTGACTGAGCAAACCCCCGATATAGTAGCGTGCCAGGTTACTCAGGTGGCCATAACCCTCAGGGTCGTAGAAAAGATTCTTACCTTTCTTGCGAAGTTGTTGGTGGAAATGCATCCCGCTTCCCGCCATTCCATATAACGGTTTTGGCATGAACGTAACTGTTTTTCCGCGAGCAACAGCTGTCATCTTGGACACATATTTAATCAACATTGAAGCGTCGCCAGCCTTCGCTAAACGCATCATCGACGTTTCAATTTCAACTTGCCCCGCTCCGCCAGTCTCATGATGGTGATACTTGACCGGAATCCCCATCGCTTCAAGATGCTGCGCCATTTCAGCACGAAGGTTAAATAAACGATCCTTAGGTGGGATTGCATGATAGCCCCCGTCCGGTTTAATATGGTACCCCTGTCCCGGCTCGGAGCTACACCATTCCGCCTCCAAGGATTCGAAGCAATAGCCGGCCCGGTTAATACCATTTTCATAAGCCACGTTATCAAATACGTAGAATTCAAATTCCGGCCCCCAATAGCTTTCATCCGCGATCCCGGTTTCAACCATATAAATTGAGGCGCGGTGAGCAATATTGCGCGGGTCATTAACAAAAGGAATATGGCTATCAGCTTCAAGCGTAGTACAAATGAAACTGAGGGTTGGAACTTCCCAAAATGGATCTATCTGCCCCGTTGCCAGGTCGGGAATCAAGATCATATCCCCCGATTTTACGTTCTTCAACCCTACCGCCGAACCATCAAAACCAACTCCCAACTCCATAATCTCTGGTTTAAAACGGCCCGCCGGAAGCGTGAGGTGGTGCCAGCTTCCCCATAGGTCGCAAAATTTAAGATCGACCATCTTGATCTCTCGCTCGGCAATGAGGCGCTGCGCCTGATCAAAGGTCTCCATTCCGAATTCCTCCTGAAAGGCTGCTTGGTTTATTGCAATACTCCTTATCCAGTATACCGTATACCCTCCGGCTCCTTCTCTAATATTATATTTGCCAGACTACACTATTCCCATGCCTTCCGTCGAGTGATCCTCTGCGAGTATATCGTGTAACACTCTGCTACTACAACTTCTTATAGCATAATCCGGCTTTATCCCTCATGTCCGGTTGCTAGTAAAACCGCTTGTATGCTCCTTTAAGTGAAGATGATTATCAGTACAGGTCCTTGCATGCTCTTGGATAAGTTTCACTATCGACTCCTCTGAACCCTCGGCGCTCATATCGCCAAGATTCACCATTTCCGGCGCAATACATCACTCTAACGCCTACGATGCACATTCTTCGTTTATAATAGATATGCATCTGTCTACTGAAAAAAGCTAACAACAACAGGAAAAGCCCTTTCTTGCATTTGAGAATTTTTCAGTAAAGTCATATGCATTAATCAGAAGGTCATCGGCAAAACTTCGCCATTCTTGAAGGTCAGCTTCATTCCGGCTGCTAGCATTGTGATTAATTCAGCCCATGGGGGACTGTAATATCTGTAAGGAGCAAATTAAGGCTCCCGCTATAAAGCGCATTTCGCTGAATGTCTAATAAACATCGAGCGGATTGAATCCTGACACGGCGAGATTTCCCTGGCAGCATTATCTTGCCCATCCTTGAATAATACGTTCCAGAAGATCTGCCAGCCGTACAGAAACAGGTGCTTAGCTGTGGTTCTTTGACAAGTCAAATCTATAATGGCTCTCTTATACACTTAGATGCAAAAATGATGGAATAGTAACTTTGCGTCCTTAGGTATCCCTTATTAGGTAGAAGGAACAATTATGGCAACGCAAGATACAAACAAGACTGTTGTTGCCGGGGCGCTCGGTGAATGCGTGCATGTCGCCGGCGTAATCAATTTTTTGCGGCTGGCGGAAAAAGCCGGCTGGCGATCCGTTTTCCTTGGGCCAGCCGTCTCAATTGATGCATTTATTCGAGCCGCAGAACGAGAAAATGCCGATCTCATCGGCGTATCCTATCGGTTGACGCCAGAGACTGGCGAGCGGCTTCTGGGCGCCTTCGCTGAAGCCGGCGATAAGCTGCATTCAGCCGGCGTTCGCTTCGTCTTCGGCGGTACGCCGCCGGTGGCCGAGCGGGCCCAAAAGCTCGGCTTCTTTGACCAAGTCTTCGATGGAAGTACTCCCGATGAGACAGTTCTGGCATATCTCAAAGGGCAGTCGGCTAAGATCACGAGCACAGACAGCTATCCTCAAACCGCAATCGAAAGAATTAGCTGGAAGGCGCCTTACCCTATTTTACGCCACCATTTTGGCCTGCCGACGATGAATGCCAGTTTAAAGGGTGTAGCCAAGATTGCCAACGCCGCCGCACTAGACGTCATTTCGTTGGGGATTGATCAAGACGCCCAGGCCAACTTTTTCCATCCTGAACGACAGAATCCAGCGGCATTCGGTGCGGGCGGCGTTCCGGTTCGCAGCCCAGACGATTATCGAGCGCTCTATCAGGCAAGCCGGTGCGGCAATTATCCATTGCTGCGCACCTATTCGGGTACCGACGATTTCATTCGCCTGGCGGAGATGTATATCCAGACCATTAATATCGCTTGGTGCGCCATTCCCCTGTTTTGGTTCAATCAAATGGACGGGCGCGGTCCCTGGGATCTATTGGGGTCGATTCAAGAACATCAGAAAGTAATGGCATTCTACGGAAAACATAATATTCCGGTTGAGCTTAATGAGCCGCATCATTGGGGTATGCGCGACGCCCCGGATGTGATTTTTGTAGTCTCCGCTTTCCTCTCGGCCTACAACGCTCGCGCCTTCGGCGTCGGCGACTACATTGCCCAAATGATGTTCAATAGCCCTCCCGGGCTTTCCGACGCCATGGATCTGGCGAAGATGATCGCCTGTCTGCGCATTATCGAGCCGCTGGCCAACCCTTCCTTCCATATCTGGCGTCAGACCAGGACCGGATTGCTCAGCTACCCGCTTGATCCGACCAGAGCTCGTTCCCACCTGTCCGCCAGTGTATATGTTCAGATGGCTCTTCATCCACACATCATCCATGTAGTTGGCCATACCGAAGCGCACCACGCCGCCACTGCCGACGACGTGATTGAAGCTTGTATCCTAGCTCGCCAAGCAATCAGCAACGCCCTACACGGCGCGCCGGATATGACCGCCGATCCCGCCGTCCAGGAACGGGCCAAGGAACTGATCGATGAAGCCCATGTCACTTTACATGCAATTGAGAGCCTCGCGGAGTCAAAGTCAGTCGATCCATTTACCGATGCGGCGACGATCGCCCTCGCCGTTACCAAAGGCATACTCGACGCACCGCATCTTTATAACAACCCTTACGCTCGCGGCCAAATCACAACCCGTATCGATCGACGCGGGGCTTGCATTGCAATAGATCCAAACTCTTCTAGACCATGGTCTGAACGCGAACGAATCATCTCGCTTGATCTTTAGCGACTTATATCCATTGAGTGCAAATAATTAGGAGAATTAAATGAGTAAAAAAACACACTATACGGTAATCGGAGCCGGCAATGGCGGCAAAGCTATGGCTGCCCATCTGGCCTTGAAAGGATTTCCGGTCACTCTTTATAACCGTACCAGCGCTCGCATTGCGGCAATAAAAGAATTAGGCAAGATCATGCTTGAGAGCTTCGAGGGTGGACCCCATGGTTTCGGTGAGCTGAAAATGGTCACCTCCGATATCGGGGAAGCAGTTAAAGATGCAGATGTCATCATGGTTGTCATTCCATCTTCTGGCCATGCAAGTATCGCCGCCAAAGTTGCCCGCTCACTCAAGGATGGGCAAATCATTATCCTCAACCCCGGCCGGACTGGCGGCGCGTTTGAATTCCACAAAGTGCTCAAGGACATGGACTGCCAGGCTAAGATCACGATCGCTGAAACGGAAACCTTTATCTACGCCAGCCGTTCTGAAGGACCGGCAGAAGCCCGTATTTTCCGCATCAAGAATGCGGTCCCACTTGCAGCTCTCCCGGCGACCAAAACTCAGGAGGTGCTGGATGTAATCCATGAAGCCTACACTGAATTCATTGACGGGGTGAATGTTATCCATACCGGTCTCAATAATATGGGCGCCATTTTTCATCCGGCGTTAGCGTTGCTCAACGCAGGGAGGATTGAATCCACATCTGGGGATTTCCAATTCTATATCGACGGCGTTACGCCATCCACGGCTCGGGTGCTCGAGGCGCTCGATCGTGAGCGCGTCACCGTTGCCGCATCCCTCGGCGTCCGAGCTCGTACTGCAACCGAATGGCTCCAACTTGCCTACAACGTTCAGGGGGAAAATCTATACGAAGCCATCCAGAATCAGTCCGGCTATTACGGCATCAAGGCGCCTAATACACTTCGGCATCGCTACATTTTCGAGGACGTCCCCATGAGTCTGGTCCCTATCGCGTCATTGGCCAAGCGCTATGGCGTCTCGGTGCGTGCGATGGAAAGCATAATCCGCTTGGCGTGCATCACCCACAGCACCGATTACTGGCGCCGTGGCCGCACATTGGATAAGCTCGGCATCGAGAGATTAAGCGTTGGTGAGATTACCCGCTTCGCTAATGAAGGTCTTGAATTCAATAATTAGTCATCCACAATCGAAATGAGAATCCAACCCAAGAATTGAAAGTTGTTTATTAGGGGACGCAGAAAAAGAGGTGGAATAGCCGATCGCATAGAAGCAACTCTCCGGCCATAGTGAGAGTGTTAAAAAATTAGAAATAATTTGCCTATTAGCTGGCAAATTTAGGGTGGCTTATCCTTTCAGCGCCCAGCTTTATATTGAACTGCCTTCTTTTTTTTTCCAAGCTCATTCTTTGAGGATTCATGACGCCGGATTGCTTTAAACATTCCATGGCTACCGGAGAAATCGTTCTGTGTGTGACCAAATGTGCAGGGCTCAGCTTTGCTTTTTTAGATTCATTGGCAGACCGGCAATCATAAGCACGACTTCATCGGCGTCTCGAGCCAGACGTTGATTCGCCCAACCCAATGCATCCCGGTAAATCCTCCCCAGCGGGTAAGGAGGAACAAGCCCCATTCCCACCTCATTACTCACCACAATCCAAGCGGCTTTACATGCAGAGTAGGTTTCCAGAATGGCCTCTATTTCCTTTGTTATAGCCTGCCGTGCTTCCATCTCAGTGACAGTTTCGCCCATAGCGCAGATTACGTTGCTGGCCAGCAACGTCAGACAATCGATTAGAACAACATCTGCCTGCCCTGCTTTGCGCCGAACAGCCTGGCCCACATTCATTGGCGCTTCAACGGTCTGCCATCGTTCGTCACGCGAAAGCCGATGAGCATCTATACGAGCTGACATCTCATCATCGCCGGCCTGCGCGGTAGCAACATAAACCAGTGATCCACCCATCGATTCAGCCAGTCGCCTGGCATACTCGCTCTTGCCGCTGCGCGCCCCTCCCAGAATTATTATTAACCTTTTTCCCATAAACCCCTCATTAACCGTTTCACTACCTGCAGAGAGGAAATTAAATCCTCCTGATTAAAGACCTCCAGAGTCACGATCCCCGAGTAATTTTGGCGCACAAGACACTCCAACACAGTCCGTACTTGAGAGTCTTCCATATGATTCAACGATTGGTGATCTCGAGTGCCGATTCCATGCAGGTGAATCACACGCGTGCGCGGCAGCGCCATTTGCAAGTAAGGCAACGCATCATGCCCATCCAGCCACAAGTGGCCAATATCGACACAGCGGCTTACCCCGATTCGCTCCACCACTGGCTGGTTGAAATCCAGTTGGTACCCTTCAAGATTCTCAACGGCTAGCAATTCCTCCCCTCCGGCCCATTCCGCTGCCAGTCTCAGCGCCTGCGCGACCCGTTCAACCCAGTCCTTATAGTCAACTGCGTCTTCCGCATTCAGATGAACCACATATGCCCAGGGTTTCAAATCACGAGTTAAATCCATCACCTTGCGAGCTTTAGCCAACGAAATGCTCTGCTGATCGCTATCCGCTCCCAACCGTAAATCCAAAGGCAAGTGCACGGTGTAGGTTAGGTCATGCTTTGCAGCCAGATCAATCAGCTCGGATATCACGTCTGGCGCCGGAAGATTGCCCGCGCTTTTCTCATCAGCTTCAAACAGAATCAGTTCGATATCCTCAACTTTATCGGCCAGGTAGCGGACATTTGGCAGGATATCATCGGGAATAATATAAGAGGTAGTTCCCATACGAAATGGAAGCATTAACCGACCTTTAGAACAAAACTGAGCAACACAATAAGCTCACAAAGCTCACAGCTCGCGCCCAAAACATCGCCCGTCATGCCGCCAATGCGCCGGCGAGCAAGTGAGAATACGCCCCAACCGATAAGATGCGCCATAAGAAAAGCCAGCAAACCCCGCCAACCGCACAATCCAGCGATCAAGGCCGTGATTGCGGCTGCGAAAGCCAGGCCGCTTCGGGTCAACCCCACTTTGAACGCCGCTCCCAGCCCATCCTTCCTTGCCGATGGCTGCAAAGCTCCGATAGCTAGAATCCACCGTCCAATTACCGGGGCTAGCAGGAGCGCTCTTAAATCAGGCAAGGCTGCCAGCGCACTAGTCTTAAGAATAAGGAAAAGTCCAATCCCAATCGCCCCAAAAGCCCCAACCCGCGGGTCCCGCAGAATCTCAAGCCGGCGCTTGGATGAAGCAGACACCAATAGACCATCGCAGCAATCCGCTAAACCATCCAGGTGCAGCCCGCCGGTCAGCAATATCCATAATGCAGTAATTATCGCCGCTGAAACCAGAGCAGGGAACCAGCGCTGGATCAACCAAGCCGCAATCATGAGCAGGCCCCCGATTAAAGCGCCCACCGCCGGGAACCATCCGACTGCATTACCCAAGTCTTCTGGCCGGTATTTTTCCGTGCCTTTTATGGGAAGCGTCGTAAGGAAACTCAAGGCCAGGCTAAAGTGCTTCATCCTTTTTCTCAAATGCCTTTTTAATCTCTATTTCAACATTCTACAGGATGACATCAAATTATATAAGCAGAGAGTGTTGAAAAAGAGAAATCATATGCCAATAGATTGGCATATTTAGCGGGCTGTCTATAAAGAAGGTTTAGACAGCTATTAGGCTGAGGGTCAGAATAGTTTATCAGAATATTGCCCCCTCACCCTAAGAGCTGCATCACCCCTCACCCTACGCCACATTCTTTTATCACCTGTAAATTAATAACTCTGTAACATTAATAAAACTATCTATCTCTGCGTGCCCCTTTTGGGACAGCCCTCATATACATCGCACCTTTTTTTATAGGCAAACATATACTTGCGGGCGTTGAAAAACATATTTACCCATAAAAGCGTGTCCCTTTCGGCAAGTGAAGAAGGGGCTGTCTGAAAAGTCGAAAATCGCTATCCTCATC
>DAOVFE010000192.1 GCA_030673085.1 Anaerolineales bacterium
TTTCGACTTTTCAGATAGCCCCTTCTTCTAAGGAAAAAGCCATAATGGGGGCGGTAGCTCCCAAACCCACACTTTCCACTCATCCCTACAGCAAGTTGTTGGGTTTCCTGGCTTTTTCCATGGGGCGGTAGCTCCCAAACCCGCACTTTCTACTCATCCCCATAGCAAGTTGTTGGGTTTCCTGGCTTTTTCCCATGATTCCTCTCTTTTTCAACATTCTCACATTACTTGATATTAAACGCTTTTGACAATATCATGCAATAACTGGAATGAAAAAGCCCAAATACATTAAAGAACCCCCTATACAGCATTCGTCGCACACCGGGCGTTTCTGGTTTTTTCCCATAAATGATTCAACACGGCCATCCAGGAGGCTGTCAGCAAATTTGCTCCATCGACTTCTTGGCCCAACTAGTTACTTTGATGAGCGATTATGATTAAATAATGAGATGGACTCTTATTCACTGACCACCAATTCGGAGTATTCGATCGCCCCACCCAGGCCCGATAGAACAACATGCTCAATCCTACCCGCCACAGCCAGTGGCAAACAATCCCAAGCCGGATATCTATGAGTGCTCTCTCCAGGCATCTGGCATGAATCCTTAATCAGGAGAAGCGAGAAATATGAAAGCAAATCACGGACATAATCGCATCGGCTTTATATCGACACGCCTAGCAGGCACCGACGGCGTGTCACTCGAAACCCAAAAATGGGATGATATACTCACTCGCCTTGGCTTTCAATGCTTTTATTTCGCGGGCGAGTGTGACCGTCCAGCAGATCGAAGCCATGTCGTGCCAGAAGCCCATTTCAAATACCCCGATATTCAAGCCGTCAATGATGATCTTTTTGATGATTACGTCCGATCACCCGAGACCTCGGTGATGGTCCAAAAGATCCGCGACTATCTTAAACAAAAAATCTATAGTTTTATTCGTCAGTTTGATATTAATCTATTGATCGTTGAAAATGCGCTCGCCATCCCCATGAATGTTCCACTTGGTCTTGCCCTCACTGAAGTGATTGCCGAAACCAATATGCCGACCATCGCTCATCATCACGATTTTACCTGGGAGCGGCAACGATTCTCGGTTAACGCAGCACAGGATTATCTACAAGCTGCTTTTCCGCCTTTACTTCCCTCCATCAGCCATGTTGTTATTAATTCTTTTGGCGCTCGCCAGCTCGCTCGACGCACTGGAATCAGCGGTACCCTGATTCCAAACGTAATGAACTTCAAAGATGAACCTCCCGAAGAAACTAAGCTATCCCAAGAGTTACGTGCCGCACTCAATATTCCTCCAAATCAAGAAATCCTGCTCCAACCTACACGAATCGTTCCTCGCAAGCGCATCGAACTGGCCATAGAGCTTTGCCATCGCCTGGATCGCAACTGTATCCTCCTGATCACGCATACATCCGGGGATGAAGGAACCGCCTATGAGAAATACCTCCGCCAATACGCTGACATCCTTGGCGTTGAAGTAATCTTTGGCTGCGATATTATTAATCATCGTCGAGGGAATTTGCCCAATGGACGGAGGGTTTTCTCGCTGGCCGATGCTTATCATATTGCCAACCTGGTAACCTACCCATCCACGATCGAGGGATTCGGCAACGCTTTCCTGGAAAGTATCTATTACCGCTGCCCAATCGTCATCAGCATGTATGAAATTTTCAAAACTGATATCCACCCTAAGGGCTTTCGCGTAATCGGTTTCGAGAATTTCATCTCAGATGAAACCGTACGCCTGACACGCCATATCTTGGAACATCCAGAGTATGGCGCCGAGATGGCTTCTCATAATTACAAAATTGGCCAGCGCTATTACTCTTTCCAGACTTTGGAAAAGCAGCTTGCCATTCTAATGAATCAATGTTTTTAATTATAGACATTAGACCTATACAATTTGCCGGCTGCAACCTAGATAGACCTGGTCGCGCAAGCAGGCCATTTTGCTATTTACTAGCAGATTCAAGCTGAATTGCACGCCTGCTCTCTACTAGATGTCTATCTAAAATTATTCGATCTTTCCTTAACGCATAATAAGAGCGAAATCTATTATGCTTAAATAATTTTATGCCTCAAAAAAGACAATGGCCGCAATGCCGACAGCCTGCATACGTCTCGCATTTAATGTCTCATACCAAAAAATAGAATATGCAGGCGAAGATTTAGCGGCGTAAGTCGCTGTAATAGCCTTTTCCTTTGAGAAGCCTTGAAGCCCCGGAGACCTTAATCTTCGCATTAACACCGCTAGAAGTCGCTACATCATGTTATTGGCCCTTAGCTATTAACTCCCCGTTTTGACGCTTAAGCTTTTTCTCCTTTTAGCAAAACCCGACAACTGTCCACCTTTACAGTTTATATGACACCTCGGTTTTTCCTCTTGACAAAATAGGACATTTGTTCTATATTAGAACATAGTCGCTCATTTGTTATATAGGAGATATAGACATGTCCTCCCTACAATATCATTTGCGTTCATCGAGTTCCAAATACGATCTGCGGCTCTCCATCCAGAAACTGGTGGAAAAGCTGTCGCTTAGCCAAGAGACGATCTATATCCTGATCATCTTTATGGCCCTAAATGCTTTCGAATTTTTTAACTATGGCACTACAGAATTTGCACTCACTGATCTGCTTGGCAACCTTCAATTTGCCGGCATTCGCTGGGCCACAATCCTGGCTCTCGCTTTTTGCGCTAGTGATTTCGCTGGCATAGCCCGCCTTTTCACATTCAGGAGCAATCGCCGCAATTCATTTGAGGTTTGGTATCTTCTCGCGGCTTGGTTTCTGGCAGCGACGATGAATACTATACTCAGTTGGTGGTCCGTCACATTGGCTTTGCTCAGCCATCAGGGCCTGGGCATCGAAATTCTTCAGCGCGATGGCCTTCAAAACATTGTCCCCGTTTTCGTCTCCGTGCTAGTCCTTTTAATCCGTATCCTGATTATCGGCTCGTTTACATTTAGCCACAAACGGTCCATTACTCGCGAGGAAACCGGGCATGTTCCATCAACGCAGCAATCCCATATTCGTTCAACTGATTCTCAAACGCCCAAGCCCATCCCGGATCCCTCACTCGATCGCCCTATCCGCCCTTCGCCAAAGCCTGTCCCACATCGGGCGCCCCGCCAAAGCCCACAGCCCTTGTACGCTAAGCCATCCCGCCGCTTCTAATCATGAATCCATCTTCCTTTCTTTTCCGATCTTACTGGGTCAGCCGGACCGGCGATTTCAGCCCCGGCCCGGCTGCTGGCCCGCTTCATATTATCCGTTTCTTGCCGCTCCTCCTTGCTCTGATTTTTCTCACCATCACGATACGTTTTTGGCTAGGAATTAGTTCTTTTTTAAATCCGGCTCCCGATATCCGCTCCTCTGTTGTGATTGTCCAATCCACCGGAAAGCAAGATGGTTCCACCTCTCATCAGCAACAATCAGATTCGCCGGAATTCATCTCCCCGGTCTTTACACCTGAGGTTCAGAGTTGGGCGGATTCAATCATGCGATGGTCTCACATATACAATATTAACCCCGATTTAATTGCCACAATCATGCAGATCGAATCCTGCGGACATCCCAATATTCGATCCGGATCCGGTGCAATTGGCCTCTTTCAGGTCATGCCATTCCATTTTGTCCAAGGTGATGATCCGAATAATCCCGCAACCAACGCTCTCCGCGGCTTGGTTTATCTATCAGGCAGTCTTGAACTTTCGCATGGGCAATTCGATCTCGCACTTGCCGGCTATAATGGCGGACACGGCCTTATCAGCCGTGGCGTCGATGAATGGCCCGACGAAACGCGCCGATATGTTTATTGGGGCTCCGGGATTATACAAGATATCGAACGAGGCCTCTCAACTAGCCCCCATCTCGAGGCCTGGTTGAACGCTGGCGGCGCTAGCTTATGCGAACGCGCCTCTACCGCGCTCCTGCTCAATCCGCAGGTCGTCAATCAGTGACTTCAATATGATCAAGGCCAATGATCTGACCGATTCTTGTCATCTCGTAAGTCAGTATACATGCCATTCTCCTGTTTACCTGGGCGCTTCTTTAGTTTTGCATAGTAAATGACAAAACCCTCAAAATTCCTTTAGGGATGTCCTTTAGGGACAGCTCCTTTGGCCATGAGCACGATCATTTATGGTCGGGCGTAGCGGCCCTCAATATACATAGATTATAAATCCCTCTTCCAATTCGCCCCCGTCCGGCGGTTAACCACCGGGCTCATAGCTCAAGGACGCTAAAGCGCCCTTCCCTTCAGCCCCGAAGGGGCTTTAGCCATGAGCCCGACTATTCATGGTCGGGCGCAGCGCTCTTCCCTTTAGGGGCTGCTCCAAGTTACTTTAGGGACATCCCCCATTGCCGAATTTTGCCCCTTCGGGTGCAGGTTTTGTTTAATTATTCGATCAGGACTAGCGCCCTCCAGTGCCTGCGGCCCCGGCCATTCATCCCCTCAGCAAGCTGAGGGGCATTCTGGCTAATCGAATAAATTACAAAACCTTTAAAATTCCTTTAGAGATGTCCTTTAGGTACAGCTCCTTTGGCCATGAGCACGATCATCTATGGTCGGGCGTATCGGCCCTCAATATACA
>DAOVFE010000162.1 GCA_030673085.1 Anaerolineales bacterium
CGGCTTTCTTCAATGCATTCTCGGCGATTTCCGGATCTATTGCGACTGACTCGGGGCAGGGAACGCATATTAATATGCCGCTATTGAGACCCAGGGACCAATGGGCGCGTACAATTTCAGCAGCCTGGGCATTAGTATCGACCCGGGCGTTAACAGGCAATCCGCTGCTGTGAGTGAAAAAGGAGGGAAACTCATCTGACTGCCACCCTAGAACCGGAACCCCAGCAGTTTCAAGCCATTCAATAGTCCGGGGCAAATCGAGGATGGACTTGGCTCCGGAACAAACAACTGCGACCGGTGTTCGGGCCAATTCAGGTAGATCTGCAGAAACATCACCGCTTTCTCCTCGGTGAACTCCGCCAATACCGCCAGTGGCGAATACTTCAATACCAGCTGCATGAGCGATGTACATCGTGGCGGCAACTGTAGTCCCACCCGATAAGCCCTTGGCCATCGCGATGCCGAGATCACGCCGGCTAATTTTAATAGTGTCAGAGTCCAGAGCGAGCTTCTCAATTTCCTTCTGATTAAGACCAACGCGTATTTGGCCATCTAGAACGGCTATAGTGGCCGGAGTTACACCGGCATTATTAATTTCGGCTTCCATTCGTAATGCGAGATCAAGATTAAATGGTTTGGGTAGGCCATGTGTGATCACGGTGGATTCTAGGGCAACAATCGGCTTGCCCTCTTCAAGCGCAGCGCAAACGTCCGGTTTTATATGCAGCCAAGTAGGAAAGGCTTTGCCCATTTATTATATGCTCCTGAAAAATATTACATTATTCCTGGCTCGTTTATAAGCGACTGGTTTCGGTGATAATGCTTTTAGAGAAAGCTATTACCCGGCAGCATGACTAGTGGAGCTGGTCATATAGTAATTCGAGCGAGAGGTTTGGGACTACATTGCCCACGGTATTTAGTGTCAGAGCAGCAGAAGAAACACCCAGTCGAACCGCTTCGTCGAGCGGAATGTCGTTAAGCAGGGCGAAAATCACACATGCGGTAAGTGCATCACCGGCCCCAGTAGGATCCGTGATTTCGGTATAGATAGCGGGAACGTGGCCGCTCTGGTAGGCGGTGGCATAGCCAAGGCCGAATTCAGCCATTGTGACTATCGCAATGTCAACGCCGCATGAAGTAAGGTATTTTGCAGCAGCAATTGCCTTTTGCGGATGGGCGTGAGGGACGGACTCGGGGCATAGAGCTTCTGCTTCAGTTTCGTTGGTCGTAATCAGCCAGAGTGATTCTAGATGCGGTTTGAGATTGGGAGCTAGGCTGGCTGAAGTCGGATCGGCAGCAATGGGTACGCCGGCGCGGTTCGCCAGAATAATAGCTGTCTGTAATGTTTTCTTCGGTAGATTGGCATCGATGAAGATAGCTGAGGCTTGCTTAAATAATTGCTTGCATCCACGCAAGTGGGCGGATGAGATCGAGTTGACCACGCGCATGTCATCGATGCCATGATATAAGTTGCCTCGATCATCGAGGACTGCCAGGTAAGCGCCGGTCATTTGATCGGGAATCGTGAGTGCATGCTCAATATTGATGCCGGCATCGGCGGCTTGCTCGAGTAAGCTTCTTCCTTCAGCATCATCGCCGACAGCGGTAATCAAGATTGCTTCCATTCCCAATCGTGCCAGATTTTCGGCTACATTCCGGGCAACGCCCCCCGGCGCCATGCGAAACGTGCCCGGGTTGGAGGTACCTTTAATGAGCGGACCGGTAGATTTCCCGATAATATCCAAACCGGTTGATCCAATTACAAGCACAGGCCCGTTATGACTTGGAATGCCCTTCAATGTGTTATTCCCCTATTTCCCGCGATCTGGTTATGCTCTTAAGATGATTAAGCATGGTCTGGTAATCCAGAGGAGGCTCAGCTTCCGAGCTGCCAATAAGTGATTGACCGATCAGATCGAATTGTTCGTAGAAGACCCTCAATAATGTCCAATTACGATAGGGACCATGAAGCTCGTCATTCTCGTATGTGTTAATCACTGTCTTAAGCAGATGAATGCATGTTTGGTTGAAACGATGTTTACGGTATCGCTCAAGATATTGCGGTGACCGATGCGCCTGAGCCCGCTGAAGATCGCGCCAGGTAGAGATAATAGTTTTCCCCGGGTCAGTCTGTCGTGGTTCTATAGGGCGTTGGGCATGGATTTGCCAGGTTCCAACGCCGACCCAGGCCAGCTCTAGGCCATTCTCACGCAATCGACGGCGAACAGCAGATGTATGAAAGCGTTCGGTGAGCTGGCGCCGGGGAATGTGAATGCTATTAGCTGAGCGAGGCTCGGCGTGATTTTCCTGAGGAGGTCGCTCTTGGTTTGCTGGAGAAGGGGCTGGCTGAAGAGCCAGGAATTCTTCCAGAGTCAGGCTGCCTACGAAAGCGCAGATCTCTTGACATACCAGGTCAGGAAGAATGCTGTCCCATTTCTGGGCGCCATCCCGGGTTACTGGGTGATTATAGACCAGACGGATAAGAGCATCATTTGTGTAGGGGTAGGGGTTTGTTAGACTGCGTGGTTGAGCGCCGCTATATACACGAAATACCATCTGTGTATCCCGAGCATAGACTTCAATTCCATCTCGGGTGACTGCACGGATCTTATCGATCTGCCGCAGTTGGTCTCGCAGATCAACTACATCCCGTAAGCGTTCAAAGCCCCGGATGAAACGCCTGATTCCGGCGCTATAGATTTTTGGTTGCCCTTCTCTGCTTTCAACGATGGCGGCAAAGCCAAGGTGAATATCCAAGTAGCCGGGACCGCCAATCCGCAGGAGAGGGCTTGCGGCGTCGATTTCATCAAGGCCGTTGCTTCTGACCTGGATGGTTTCGTAGTGTAGGCCCCAAAGAGCTGAGCGCAAATATCTATTTGAGCTCGAGAAGGATCTAAGTTCATACAAGTCGGCGAGATAATGAGATCCAATCCGAATGCCAATCCACAATCCCGCAATAATAGGCAGGATATGCATAAGAGCGCTGGGCGCAAAAAAGTAGGAGATGACATTGAGTGCTATGTCAACCGGAAATGGGATCTGATCGAGCCTTGCCAGCAGGGGTAATGGTTCGTCGGCGAAAAAAGCCAGAATCGACCAGTAAAGGATGATTGCGATAATCAATGTCCATCGGCGAATAATGGAGCCACTAGCTCCGCGTTCTAGGAATTTGGCGGCGATGGAATCGAGCATGCTGAATGCGGCCTGTGATGAATGGGCGTGCAGGTGCTCTTTTGAAGGGGGCTTCATGGGCGGGCTTCCCCTTGCTTGTCAGCGCCGGCTTCCAATTCCTCAAGAATACTGCGCAAATGGGCAGTGATAATACTGCTGTCGGTTCCTATTGCTTCTTGACTGCTATGGCGTACAGCGTCTCGAAGCAGAAAGCGCAAGGTTTCTTGCTGATCCGGCTTTTCTCCGTTGGCCAGGCGCGCCCGGAGAGTAACCGTCATATCTTGCGCCATACTTTGATAGGCGTCAAACTCGCCTAGATTTCGGGCCTGTTGAAGCTGCTGCTCTGATTGGGTAAGCAGTTCGTGCGCATTAATAGCCCAGGCTTCGGACCAGCGACGCGTACGCTCGGCTTGAACTTCTGCCGGCAGATAGAGATTTTCGATCTGAACGCTCAACATCCGAATTCCGCGTTCAATGAGCAGACGGAACTCACGACTGCCGCTGGCAGTGGAAGGTCGATTGGATTCTCCATCCTGGAGTTCTGATGGCGAAAGATGGCTAAGAATGATCTGCTGGATAGCTTGAAGCGGATTTGGATCAGCTTTGGAATGACAAAATAAAGATTCCAGAGATCGACGTTTGACCTCCTCGCGCCATAGGTCAATAACAAGGCGTAGGGGAAGCTCGGTCCAAGGAATATCGTCATGATCGCCATAAGTATGACCATAGACCGCTCGCTCGGCGGCTTCTGAGTTGAATATGTATGGTGGGAATCGTGGCGGCCATTCTTTTTGCGGACGATAAGGATATCCAGGATCAAGCATGAAGACAATGCTCAAATCCGCCGAAACCGGAATACCGTCCTGCGTAAGAGCGAGGGCGGTTGTAGCTTCTTGTTTGATGGGAACATCAGTGGGGGGCACGTGACCCTCAAT
Organism: Anaerolineales bacterium; assembly: GCA_030673085.1. GTDB lineage: Bacteria > Chloroflexota > Anaerolineae > Anaerolineales > E44-bin32 > JAFGNH01. The sequence goes on from DAOVFE010000162.1 coordinate 4,107, forward strand.
CTTGCGAAGTTGAGGACGCAAGTCTATTGGTTCAGCTAATCTTTCCCCTTCCTCTGTGAAGCATACTCCGCTGCCGACTGAACGAGAGAAGCGGACGTCAGTCCGGAGTACTGCGGCACTGCCTTGATCTATAAGCATGATGCCAGAGGTTTTATCCTTGCGCTCGGGATAAACTTCGATCGCTTTTCCACTTTGAACAAATGCAACCGGACCGCGCTTTCCTATAAGATAATTTAATAAATGCTTAATCGCTTGAAGACGTTCAACCCAGTCGTGGACCGGAAATGTAAATTGAGCCGCTAAGGTAATTGTTAACAGCAAGGTGGCTAATGCCAGAACCGAGTCTAGAATCAATGCTGGCAAGAAATGAGTTACTGCGGCGTTATGAAGCAGCACGATATAGGCGCCGATAAAAAGCGCCAGCCCCAGGAAAGTCAGGAAGCCCGAGCGACGGAAGAACGGAGGTTTAATCATTGGCCATGATTGTATCGCAAAGGTTCATTCAGGCCAACTAAATTGGTGGTGGGTGTCGAAAAAAGAAATAATCTGCAAATGGAGAACGCTGGTGGATTGCTGTGGAGTTCTGTATTTTTCTTATGAGTTGGCAGATATGGGCTGGGAACAAAGTTACCATCCAATATATACCGTTCCCTTTCTTGTGTTTAGGCTTTTTTCAGTGCAATCATTTATTCGATTAGCCAGAATACCCCTCAGCTTGCTGAGGTCCCTAAGCTTGCTTAGGGGATGAATGGCCAGGGCCGTAGGCACTGCAGGGCGATAGTCCTGAGCGAATATTTAAACAAAACCCCGCACCCGAAGGGGCAAAATTCCCGCAATGGGGGATGTCCCTAAAGGACATCCCTAAAGGAATTTTGAGGGTTTTGTCATTTACTAGATTGTAAGATCGAAAAAATACATCCATAATTATTAGGCGCGAGCAGGGTTAGGGAAATTAAAAAAAAGGAAAAAAAAAGATAGTAAGCAGGATCATTAATATTGATATTAGCCATCGCGAGGTCAGAAAGCAGAATTGGATTTCGCCAAAATCCGAACAATCCCAATTAGCCATTCTTTAGATAAGGCATATAAAGTCGATGAGTGATCAATGGATGATCGATGAAAAAATGGATCCTCGCTCCCTCAGGGGCATTACTATTCTGATTGCA
>DAOVFE010000185.1 GCA_030673085.1 Anaerolineales bacterium
GCGCTATTGCTCGCCGGATGCGCTCCTGCTGGCGAATCAACCCAGCTGCCCGAACCTACTCCAACTGCTCCGCTTGCGACTCCAACTCCAAAAATTGAGGCGCGAATCATTGAGGTTGAATGGCCAGCCGATCTTCGTTTAGGAGACTCCGATATTGTGCGCCTTGCTCTAATTCCCTCTAAGAATGGCTATACCGCCCAGGTAGAATACTCCGAGCATGAACTCAAGACCGAAGCCGCGGATGTTCCATTTTATCCAGGTTATAAGGCAGAGGTGATTGCCCGACTCGACGCCGCCGGCATGGCTTTGGAGCCAAAAGGCGATCAAGTTCAGCAATTGATCCAAGGACAAACATTAACTTGGCGTTGGACGATCTTTCCAGAAAGCGCTGGACAACACCGAATGAGCCTTTTTATAGCCCTTCGTTGGATTCCGCAGGAGAATGATCTGCCAGCCAGCCAGACGGCTTTATGGCAAAGTGGGCTGGATGTCCGGGTCCATGCACCGCTTGGCACAACCGCTCCGAAGGCACGTGCCCTGGGAATTGTTGGAGTCATCATCGGCGGTATTCTGACTTTGCCATTGGCCGAATTCGCCGCTCGCCAGCGCCTGCAAAGAAACCGAATGAGTCGCTTGCGCCGTTTACGGCCTAATCCGAATTTAACCCTTGAAAGCGGGTCTTGTGTGTCCCTCTCCGAATTGGAGACATCTCTGCTACGCGCAAATTTCGCTAATTATTCTCGCGTGCTGGTCGATACCCAGTTCACGTCTGGTTATAGCGGAGCACGCACCTTCTTAGTGCAGCCAATCCGGACTGACGGTAGTGCAGATGCATATGCCATCGTAAAAATCGGTTCCCGAAGCCAGATCCAGGCAGAGTATGCCAATTACGAAGCCTTTGTGCGACATACCCTTCCGCCGATCACCGGCCGGGCCCAGGACTCGCCGGTGGTTATCCCTGGGCAAGATCAAGCAGCGCTGCAGTACACTTTTGTCGGCACACCCGGTACCGCTCCGATAAGTCTGGGCGCATATGCACGCAGTAATCCAGCCGGTGAGACGGCGCAGCTAATTGAGAAAAGCCTCTTCTCCACCTTTGGGCCTACATGGTGGATGCAGCGTAGGCCTTACCTCTTCAGCCTGGTTCAAGAGTATGACTGTCTGATGCCGGTTCATCTCCTTCTCGAACTCATCGAGAGGAAGCCGAATGTTGCTGCGCTCTCCGGGGATTCGGCCCAATTAGATGGTTTGCATAAGAAGGACCTTCTCAAGATTCAGGGAGCTACAGTAATCGAGACCCGCCCGCGCCGGAAGACGGCAACCCTGGCCTGGCCTGATTTTCCAGGTGGGTCCCAGATTCGAGTTCGCTATCGAGGCGTATCATTAGATACATTCACGGAAGGCCGGATTGCACATGATATTTATGGCCGCATTGTCGCCACTCGTGCCGATTTGCTAAAAATGGAAGCAGCCAAGGCTCTTCCATCTATCAACCTTGAAGAACCCTCAATTCAATTGAAACAGAGACGTTTGCCGAACCCTATTTTTTGTCTGGATAGATTGCTTTCATGCCGCATTTCGGGTACGCGTTCGATCATCCATGGTGATTTGAATCTTGAGAATATACTCATCGGTCCCGGCAAATTGGTGTGGCTGATCGATTTCGCCGCCACGCGCAAAGGGCATACACTTTTCGACTTCGCCCGGCTTGAGGTTGAATTGGCTACTCAGGTGATTGCTGAGATGTTCGCCGATCAAAACCTTGAGACCTCAGATTTCCTCGCAATTCTCGAACGGCTTGAGATAGATGCACCTCCGCCTTCCGGTCCGCTGGGCGAGGCACAACGATTGCTCGGCGCTGTACGCCGCGTCGCCGGCCGCTGCCTCTATGACCCAGCCGATCGCCGAGAATTTCGCTTGGCGCTGATTCTCGCTTATCTGGGGACCCTCAAATTCGCCAATCTCGATAATCTTGAATTCGCGCCTCTGCCGAAGTCACTCGCATTCGCGGCCGCTTCTTATTTGCTCCAAGTTGACTTGAAAGAGTAAACATATACAAGAGTAAAAAACGCAGGCCATATCTGGCTGGGGGATTCCGTCGTTTTTTCGATGTTTATCTGACCCTCTCCGCACTATGGCTTCACATCCACTGTCTAAGCGTACAAATCTATCTTCTGTCGGACTCGCCATAAGTCTATGCAAAGGTGTTGAACAGAGAACTCAATTATCCCTCTATTGCATCGATTTAAGCAGAATGAATCATCCGATAGCCGCGCCCAGGAACGGTGATTAAGAACCGCGGATCGGATGGATCAAGCTCAATCTTAACTCGTAGCCGACGCACTAGCTGCGCCAGGCTGTCGTCTCGAATTCCCTTTTCAAAAATCCGGTCTTCGGGCCAAACAGCTTTGATGAGATCATCTTTCTGGCATACTGCTCCAGGATGCCCCAGAAAATATGCTAAAAGGGCAAATTCTTTCGAGGTTAGTGAGATTGGCAAACTGGTTCCACTCCGGAAAACCTCCCCCGTAGCCTGGTTTAATCTAAGTAGATGATCACTTTGCGCAGCGACAAAGGCCCTAAACACCGGGCTGAATAACTTGCCGCCCTTTGCTAACCCTCCACGGCGTAAGGTTTCATTTTCATCCATATTTGTAGCGCTCTGAGCCGCGTTGCGCGCCACTTCGGGAAGATCTCCCCAGAGCAATTCGCATTCTCTGCTGATTGCCGGATGGTCTAGCCACGCGGCCGGTGTGGATGGATTTCTCGACGACCATGCTGAAGCTATCGCCTTGAGCAGACCAGGATGCCGCCCAGAGAGATATAAGAGATTATCCACGGCCGTTCGATCGAAATCACGCCTATGTCGCTTGGCAAAGAGTTGCAGAGTCCATCGAGCATCTTTTTCGTCCAAGGGACCAAGCCATAATTTATTGGCGACAAACAAATCATTAAATTCACGGATTTTATCCGCATCGCATAACACTTCTAGCGGGCGGCGTGTAGCCAGTAGGTAACTCAACCGACATTTGTGGCTATCGCGCAATGCGCGAAGGAGATTAAAAACCGGGCGATCAAGCGCTCTAGCCGGTCCATCGAAGCTATCTAGCAGTAATGCCGCGGTGTGATTGCTCTTCTCGGTTAGAGAGGCAACTGCCCGGTCGAGCGACTGATAAGGGTCTCCAATAATTACCCGTTCCTGCGATTCGCCCATGCCAGAATAATCTTGTATTCGGGCCAGTATCAGATGAAAGAACGCTTCGGCTTGATCCTCTTGAAGACGGTTGCAGTCGATCAATATGCAAATTGGGCCATCGGGTGTAGAGCTCTTAGCCCTATAAGCTAGAAACCCCATAAGATTGGATTTGCCCATTCCACTCAGCCCGATTAGTGACACACAGTCTCCGGCGCGGAGCATGGCCAGTAGCTCTGGCACCTCTTGCCGGCGGTAGTCAAGTGGAAAATCAACCCAAGGATTTATGCCCATCATCCACTATTTTAGCAAATCTCTAGCGTATGGACTATATCAGGCAAATCCAATAGGAAAACAACCTCGCTGTGAAGTATTCGCTCAGACCATCTTCACATTGAGCACATCCTTGATGAGCAATATCTCGTTCAAGGATCTCTCCGTATCGACGGCGGTTGAATTATGGCCTAAGGCATTCACACATAAGCCGCTATGCAAAATATCCACCCAGAGATAGCTTGTGTCGAATTTAATAACCACCGGCTACTGAATTCTAGTCAATTTAGAATGTCATCGGTTTGTCATAAGATCATCAACCACAAATCAAGACGCCTGCTGATTAAAAGCGTATATTTCATCTGAAAGCCGAAAAATATGCAGTTTAGTGAAAGGAGTACTGTGATGTTAAATAAAAAGCAATTCGCTTTGATAGCGCTGGGATTCTGTATACTGCTGCTTACAGCTTGCAGCGCGGCCGGAGAAACAGAAGAATCGGACTACATTGCTCCGCCAATGCCGACTACAGTTCCCGATTACGGGCCAACCTATGGTGGTCTTGATCCAGTCAACGGGCAGCCCTACCATGATGTCTTCTTTGAAAATTACGGGGTTAACCCGTTTATCGACACCGAGGACGATTCACTCTCCACTTTCGCGCTCGATGTCGATACCGGGTCATACACCGTCGCTCGCCGATACCTGAACGATGGTTATTTGCCGCCGAAGGATGCAATTCGGGTTGAAGAATTCGTCAATTTCTTCGACATGGAATACAAGCCGCCGGATGAGGAAGCTTTTGCCATTTACCTTGATGGCGGGCTTACGCCGTTTGTGCAAAATGATCGTTATCGGATCTTACGTATTGGAATCCAGGGCTACGATGTGCCCGATGAGGAGCGCAAACCGGCCATGCTCACTTTTATCATTGACGTTTCCGGATCGATGGACTACGAAAATCGATTGGGGTCAGTGAAATATGCACTCAATTCGCTCGTCGATTCTCTGCGGCCGACCGATCAAGTTGGGGTCGTGGTCTATGGCTCTCGAGCCCGGGTCGTGTTGCATCCCACGCCGCTATTGGAGAGCGAGACAATTCATAACGCTATTAATGGCCTGATAACCGAAGGGGCCACCAACGCCGAGGAAGGTATCCGATTGGGATATCAGATCGCCGATAAAGCTTTTTCGCCCGGCATGATCAATCGTGTAATCCTCTGCTCCGATGGAG
>DAOVFE010000078.1 GCA_030673085.1 Anaerolineales bacterium
CCTCTTTGAGCATCATAAGTATGAGTCACATGATTCCAGTCTCCGGCGAGGGCGGTGCAGGCAGTCTCATAATTTGCGTTTGAATGACCCAATGAGAGAACCACTCCGGCTCCGCGAAACAGTGAAGCCACCTCGTCCGCACCCGGCAATTCAGGCGCCAAGGTCATCTGGCGGATCCAACCACGTCCGGCATCGAGATACGCCCGCGCCTCTTCGATCGAAGGAGGTCGTAGCCATTCAGGATCGAAAGTTGCCCTTTGCTCAATACTCAGAAATGGTCCTTCCAAATGAAGACCGAGGGCCTCAGCTCCGGGCATTTCTTCATCAAACAATCTGGCATAGGTTTTAATTGTAGAAAGATAGGATTGCCTATTCGGTGGGCATATCGAGCAAAGAAAGCCGGTAACGCCGCTCTCTGCCACCCATTTGGAATAATCTTTCAAGTCCTCGCCCGGCCTATTGCCTGCGCCAAATGCAACCCCTTTTCCCCCGTGAACATGAATATCAATCAGGCCGGGGACGATAATGCGGCCACGCATATCAAATCTAGGGCCAAATGTTCTTGGAGCATCCTCCATCGGGCCAACGTAGCTGATCTTGCCTTTGTCGGAAATGACTATGGAGCTTTTCTCGAGAATTTCATTCGGGGTAAATACAGTCGCATAATTAAAAACTGTAGCCATTGTCGGCTAGCTCCTTGCCATAGCTAGTACCACCACGGCTCAACCTCCGCTGTCTTTATAGAGACCTCGGAGGTTAATCAGATTAGAGATTATTGTATACAATCTTTCCCTTAACCATCGTCATATAGACATTCACTTTATCATCGATGACCGCAATGCTTGCGTCCTTGCCCTCGGTGATGCTGCCCAAGCGATCGGCGAAACCCATGGCTCGAGCCGGGTTGAGCGAGGCCATCTTCACCGCCTCAACCAGCGGCACTCCCACCTCTTTATGAACATTGCGCACACACTGGTTTAGGGTTGCGCAGCCACCAGCAATTGTGCCATCAGCGAGAGTTGATCGACCGTCTTTAACAGTAACCTTCATGCCCACCGATTCATAGACCCCATTAGGGAGGCCTGCAGCCCCAACCGCGTCCGTGATCAAAACGACCCGATCGGTTCCCAGACAGCGAATCAGTACCTTCATCCCGCCGGGATGAACGTGAATCATATCCGCGATCAGCTCGGCCGTGATCTCATCCGAGTCCAATATGGCGCCAACCACACCCGGCTTTCGGTGATGCAGGCCGCTTTGAGCGTTATAAGTATGGGTTATGTTGGTCCAATTCCCATGCAGTGCTGCACGTGCAGTTTCGTAATCGGTATTCGAATGACCCAGGGATATAACCACGCCTGCCTTACGGTACATGGAAGCCACTTCATCAGCGAGCTGCAATTCCGGAGCCAACGTCATCTGACGAATCCAGCCTTGCCCAGCATCAAGAAATGCTTGTGCCTCCTCGATCACTGGATCGCGAAGCCAATCGGGATTCTGAGCGCCCTTTTTCTCAAGCGACATGAAGGGGCCTTCCAAATGAATCCCCAGCGCCTCGGCCCCAGTAACACCGGCTTTAAAGAGACCAACATAGTTTTTAATAATGGCGACCAGCTTCTCCGCATCCGGCGCCAGAATGGAACAGAGAAACCCGACTACGCCATTTTCGGCCACCCAATGAGAATATGCTTCTAAATCCTCAGCCAGTGTATCCGGCTGCCAAAAAGTGATCCCGTGACCGCCATGAACGTGAATATTGATAAAGCCCGGAACCACAATTCGTCCTCGCAAGTCAAGCCGAAGTCCGTCCACCCGGGGAGCATTTTCCATCGGGCCAACGTAGGCGATCTTGCCATCATCGGAGACAACCACTGCGCTCCGCTCAAGCACTTCGGTCGGTGTAAAAACGGTTGCATAATCTAAAGTTGTAATCATTGTCTGCCAGTTCCTTGCCAGAGATAGTGTCATCACGGCTCAACCTCCGAGGTCTCTATAGAGAACTCGGAGGTTAATCAGATTAGAGATTATTGTATACAATCTTCCCCTTAACCATCGTGAGATAAACATTCACATCTTCATCGATAACCGCCAGGCTGGCGTCCTTGCCTTCGGCGATGCTCCCCAATCGGCTGGCGAAGCCCATCGCTCGGGCTGGATTGAGCGTTGCCATCTTGACTGCATCCTTCAATGGTACGCCTACATCCTTATTAACATTATGAACACACTTATTCAGCACAGCTGCGCTTCCGGCGATCGTCCCGTCAGGCTGCCTTGCAGCTCCATTTTTAACGATAACCGGCGATCCCAGCAGACTATACTCGCCATCAGCGAGACCCGCAGCCTCCATCGCATCTGTAATCAGAACCACTCGATCCGTGCCTAGGGCCCGGATCATGACTTTCATCGCCCCGGGATGGACATGAATCTCATCCGCAATTAATTCGGCCGTAATATCGTCTGAACCCAATACGGCCCCTACCAAACCCGGCTTGCGATGGTGTAAACCAACCTGGGCGTTATAAAAATGGGTTATATGGGTCCAACCACCCTTGAAAGCCTGGCGTGCAACATCATAGTCAGCATTAGTATGGGCTACGGCCAAGACTACGCCGGCCTTTCGATACATCGAGGCCACTTCATACGCCTGCGGCAACTCTGGAGCCATTGTCATCTGATGGATCCATCCTTGCCCGGCGTCAAGAAATGCCTGCGCCTCAGCGACGACCGGATCTCGCAGCCAATCGGCATTTTGGGCGCCCTTCTTCTCAACATTCAAATAAGGGCCTTCCAGGTGAATGCCCAATGGTTCGGCTCCAGGAACGCCGGACTCGAAGAGAGGTTTATATTTTTCGATGATCGCAGTCAATTGATCGGCATCCGGCGCAGTTATTGAAGTCATAAATGCGGCAACCCCATTCCCCGCCACCCACTCCGAATAGGCTTTTAGATCCTCGGCCAGCGTATCAGACTGGGCGAAGGTAATGCCATGCCCGCCATGAACATGAATATCAATCAGCCCGGGAATTACTATCCGCCCGCGCATATCAAGCCGAAGCCCATCCACATACGGAGCGTCCTCCATGGGGCCAACATATGCGATTTTCCCTTCATCAGAGACCACTACGGCAGCCCGTTTAATCTCTTCCGTCGGCGTAAATACAGTTGCATAATCAAATATTGTTGCCATACTAATCTAATTCCTTTCGATAATCGAGCGGACCCAAATTTGCCCGATGCCAATTTAATCAAACGATCCCTAATAGATCTTCTTAACCATATTAGTATATCACCTGACTTACCTGGATGTTTATTATTATCTAGAGGGTGTCGAAAAACATATTTGCCCGCAAAAGTGTCCTCTATTGGCAAATTGCTTTTTTATCATACGCTCTTATAAGCATGACTGGATTGAACAAGCCTAAATGCGAGATTGGGAACAGTATAAGTGGACAAAACCCATTCTACAACTGGCGCCTCGCAACTAACGCTTGACCGCCGATTCGCTAAAAGGCTATAATCGATCACTTCTGTCAATCCACAATAGAAGGAAAAAGGATGCCTTTCTCTGAGAAAAGCCCTGGCTTCTGGATGCGCCAGGAAATCGCCAGCCAAGCTGAAACCTGGGCCCTTCTGATTCCCGCTATCCAGCAGCAAGCTGACTCTATCCGTGAGCTTTTTATCGATTCAAATCAGGTCATCTTCAGCGGCTGTGGATCTGCTCTCAATGCTTCTCGTTATGGCGCCCCGTTGCTTCGATCGCTAACTGATCTTACTGCGCGAGCTGTTCCGTCTGCCGACATCTTCCTGTTTCCCGAATGTACCCTTCCACGCCGAGGTAAAACCACCGCCGTACTCCTTTCCCGCTCCGGGAAGACGACTGAAGTAATCCGAGCACAAGAGCAATTGAAATCACGAGGTATTCCTATCCTGGCAATCACCTGCGTCGAGGATAGCCCATTAGCCAATCAGGCTGATTGTGCCTTGATACTGAAACCGGCAGTCGAACAATCCGTTGCTACAACTCGTTCATTGACTGGGATGATTCTGACCACCCAATTGCTGGCCGCCATCATTTCCGATAATCAAGCCTACTTAACTGACCTGCAGCGTTTACCCAGCGCGGGCCAATCGCTGCTTAACCATGCCCTTAAACAAGGGGAGGAAATCGGCAAGCGCACCGATATCAAAAAGTACGCGTTTGTAGCCAATGGGCCTTTGCTGGGACTGGCGCATGAAGCCCAATTAAAGGTCAAGGAGACTTGTCTTCTGCCGGCCGACGCCTACCCGATGCTCGATTTTCGCCATGGCCCCAAATCTATCGCCGACGAGGAATTGCTCTTGGTAGCGCTTGTCTCTAATCATGGATACCATGATGAATTAGCACTCATTCGAGACATTAAAGAACTTGGGGCTGTCACCTGGGCCATTTGCGATCAGGCGACAGATGAGCTTCGCTCGTCAGTAGATTACCTATTCGAATTCAATTCCCACCTGAGTGATTGGGCCACAGGCCCGTTATACCTGCCCCCGATTCAATATATGGCTTTCTTTCGGTCCCTAACCAAAGGCCTGAACCCAGACGAACCACTGAATCTATCCTATTGGGTGAATACTTCAAATTAGGATTTGCCCAATCGTTTTCCCCCGGCCGTGATGTGTGGCGGCGTCCTGCTACAATGCCAGGATAAGAGAAAAGCAATCATAATGGGAGAGGAAGGAACAGATGACCCGATCGAGGCCGAAAGTGGATTCACGCACAAAAAAAGGACGGGAACTCGCGCGCCAAATCTATGACCGCAAGATTCGCGATCTGGAAACCATGAGCTTGGAAGATAAAGCCCGGCTCCGGAAAGAGTATCCGCCCCTTTCGCAGGCAGAAGTTGACGATGTCATCCGCCAAGTCATTGAAGCCAAACATTATGAGCAGCAGCAGATCGGGTGGCGAGCTATTCCCCATGATATCTCTGTCCTGATCCTGGTGGTTGTTACCGTGGCATTCAATCTGCAAGCCGGGGTTATTGCTTGTATTGCATCGCTAGTGTTACTTGAGAGCCTGGCTCAATTCTACTTCAATCAGAAGATTTACAAACCGCTCAGCACATTAGTATGGCTCACTTATCCTGCCTATGCTCTATTTGGTTATGTGCTCTATAAGCGAGATGGCCTCGAAATCTTGTGGGTAGTTGCTGCCGTTCTTTTAGCCTGGCTAGGCACTTTCCTTTTCGGTTCAATAGCAAGGCTTCCGATTAGACTTATTTTAGAAAGCAGTCAGAAGGGCAAGCAAGCGGCCGCGCAACGTAAGCAATCCAAAGTCGATAAGGGCCCCACTAGAAAGCAAAAGGTAAAAAAGGGAAAGTTCTAGGCATGAAGATGCCCCGCAGCAAGCCAACCATTGCCAAGGCAATTTATACGTAGAGAAACAAGAAGCTCTTCTCAAGCAACGTATGCTTCGTAACCTCCAACGCAAAGCTTCGAAATTTGGACTTTGTTTGGTTCCTGTTTCGACATAACGCTTCGTGTTTCTTAGCAGCTGCGGGGCATCTTCCAAGGAAAAAGCCATAATGGGAGCTGCCGCTTCCAAACCTCCACTTGCCATTCATCCCCACAGTAAGCTGGGGGATTTCCTGGCTTTTTCCCATGAAGCCTATGATAGGTAAGTGCTTTATCCCAATCAAACAATGAAAAATCAATTAGGCAATTTTATGAGTCCACTGAAAAAAGCATCCACCAGTAGCGAAAGGGAGTATGGTATCCTGGCTTTTTCACATGAACTGGCCGGAGGATTCGAATCCCTCCGGCCATGATCGTTTATAGTCAACCCTAATAATCGCACGGATGTATTATGGTTCGCGCCACTTATTCATCAGATCATTAAGATCGGCGAAAGGAACCACTGGAATACCTTCTTTCCGGCAATAATCTGTCAGCAAACCGCAGCCATAAACAGTATCGGCAACATCAGCTGCTTCATAATCGCTCCTGCCATCGCCAACAAATGCCACCCGCTGGCCGCGCTCGTGATAGTGCTTGATAATCGCCTGTTTTGAAGTTCCTCGGAGCGGCGTCCGCGGATCAAACCATGGAAATGAAAATTTGAATCCATTCTCTTCAAAGAAAATTTCATTCGCGTAAACCATCATGCCTGTAATACCATGCAAATCGAGCAAATATTCAATGTACCATCGCAGCCCTTCACTGAGGATCGCAAATCCATGTCCCCGATCTTTGCAAAACGCAATCAATTCCTCGACACCTGGAACCAGCTCGATCTTCGATATAGCGGCTTCTAGCTCCGGTCGCTTTGCTTGTACGGTTGCAAATGTCTGCCGAAGCTCCTCCATCGTAGACAGCTCGTCTCGCGCCCATCGCTCAGCAAACTTCATGCCACAGGCCGCAAAGCGGGTATAGATATAATCCATAACATTGACTTTCGTCAACGTCCCATCAAAATCGCATAGCACTACCGTACTTGGTCTAGATTCCTCGGCCATCATGCAGATAATATCCTCTACTTCTTCGCTTTTCGTGGCAGCTTGCCCTTAAGCGATTTTACCCATTTGTCAATGCTCTCTTCACTCTCGATTAAAGTTTCCCAATCCTCGCCATCTTCAACTTCTTTTTCCATTGCTTTTATCACTCGCCTTGGATGCTTTTCAATCCAGCGTACCCAGGTAGGCTTCATAAAAAGCGGTGGGCGCAACGACCACCATACACAGAGAACCGTCATCAAACCGAAAACTCCATAGTAGAGGAAAGAATTCGGACCGAGAACCTCCACAACAAGATCAGCGTAAGTATAGAGAAAGAATAATGCTCCAAGAGGCATATAGGCATAGGGCCCGGATCGCGCGCTCCAATACCATTTCTTCCAGAGTCCGAATCGCGCCGCCAGCCCCAATGCAAAGAAAGCGGCTCCAATTATCTGAATTATGACTTTCGTATCAATGTCGAACATATCATTTCCCTTTCAGCATTGTTAATGCGTTCTGCACCAATAGATCGGCAATATCGCTTCGGTAAGGGGTGATTAGAGCCTCATAGGTTCCAACATCAAATGAGTGCACATCGGGGAAATATCCGGCTTCGTCATTGCTATAGCTCACAATAGCCGTGTGCAGGTAGGGGCTCTTTTTCTTAATCTCGAGCACTATGTGTGTGAAAGGCTCGCCCGGCAGCCCCACTAGCGCCAAGTCTCCAATGGTCAGTACCTGCATCTCCGTACCAGCACGATCCTTACCTTTCAGCTCTCTAACCAGCATCTCTTGTCCAACCGCGCCTTGAAGATCTGTCTTCGCGCGCCGTATTTCCCCTCGGCTCGCGCCCGCGGCTTTTAAGGACTCCAATTTTACTTGGTATTCCCTAATCTGCTTCTGGACATCCTCATCGGATGGAAAATCCCGGAAAGGAAGCTCGATCGGATTGATTCTTCCTGTCAGAGTAGCTTTATCCTGGTAGGCAACCGATTGCATCGCTTTCA
>DAOVFE010000107.1 GCA_030673085.1 Anaerolineales bacterium
GTGATCCTGGTCCTTGGCGGACCGCACTTCGCCACTCTGGAGGTGGAGATCTATTATCAGACCATAAGTCTATTCAACTTGCCGCTTGCCGCCGCTCTATCATTTATCCAGCTCGCCTGCACTTTGGCATTTACGATTGTATATACTCGTCTATCTGTTTCAATTTCACGCCCCCTGAACCTTCGTCCCCGGCGTTATACTCAGCGCCGACTCCTCAACTGGCGCAGTCGCCTTTTCGCCGGGATAACCATCGCCTTCTTACTGATCATGCAAATATCGCCGCTGGTGGCCCTGGCCACTCGGTCGGTTACCCGTCTGGAACCCGATCGCAGACAACGAACGGCAGAGACTAATGGTTTTACCCTCGAGTTCTATCGGGAATTATCCCGCAACCCTCGGCGCTCCTTGTTTTATGTGCCGCCGATTAAGGCCATCGGGATATCGCTTGCCTACGCTGCTATGACTGTTGTGCTTGCATTGGCTCTTGGTTTGCCCGCTTCCTGGGCATTGGCTCGAAATTCGCAGTCTTTCCTGAGCCGGACTCTCGACCCGATAATAATGCTCCCGCTTGGCACTTCGGCCGTCACCCTGGGCCTTGGCTTCATCGTAGCTCTAGGCCAGCCTCCGCTTGATTTGCGTGCGTCGCTGATGCTGATTCCACTGGCCCATACCCTGGTCGCATTTCCGTTTGTTGTCCGCAGCCTGACTCCCGCCCTGCGCAGCATCCAACCCTGCTTGCGCCAAGCCGCATCCGTCCTTGGCGCATCGCCGCTTCAGACGCTACGTTATATTGACCTTCCGTTAATTGGCAGAGCGCTTATTGTGGCTGCAACCTTCGCCTTCGCCATCTCGATGGGCGAATTCGGGGCGACAGCATTAATCGCTCGACCCGAATACCCCACATTGCCGATAGCGATCTATCGCTTCCTGTCGCAGCCTGGCGGACTTAATTATGGTCAAGCCCTAGCTTTGAGTACAATACTTATGCTGGTTACCGGCGCCGGCATGCTGGCAATAGAACGATTCCGTATTGCTGAAGTGGGTGAATTTTAGATGCTTAGCAACCATATTCATTCCGCTCCCATTTATAGGCAGGGAAAGTGGCCTGCAAAACCTCAACGTTGGTGTAGTATTGTTCCCATAGTGTCGCCTAGAAAAATCACAACATTTCAAGGCGAGACCGATCATCTATCAACCCAAGAGAAGGCAGCATGGAAGCGCTGAAGCTCGTGGATCTCCATAAATCCTATAGCCAAACCCGCGCCCTAGATGGGGTTTCTTTTAGAGTTGAATCTGGGGAAATCGTTGCAGTACTCGGCCCCAGCGGCTGCGGAAAGTCCACCCTTCTCGCCACAATAGCTGGCCTCGAACAGCCAGATCAAGGTGAGGTGTTCTGGAATGGGTCATCTCTCAGCGATCTATCTCCCCACCGGCGCGGTTTTGGCCTGATGTTCCAGGAACTGGCTTTATTCCCACACATGACCGTCTACCAAAACATTGCCTTTGGACTTCAGATGGCCGGAATGGATAAACCGGCGATCCGGAAACGCGTGCAGAGGATGCTTGATCTGGTTGGGCTTCCCGAATTTGGGCCTCGAGACATCCATACACTTTCAGGTGGCGAGCAGCAACGAGTTGCACTTGCCCGTTCACTGGCTCCCCAGCCCAAGCTTCTGATGCTAGATGAACCGCTCGGCTCAACTGATCGCACGCTGCGTGAGCGCCTGATCCTAGACTTGCGGATCATCCTTCACCGCATAAAGCAAACCGCCATCATTGTCACCCATGATCAAGAGGAAGCATTCGCGCTTGCCGATCGAGTTGTGGTGATGAATGAGGGAAAAGTTGCCCAAATCGGCACCCCGCAAGATATCTATCGCAAGCCGGCATCCCTATTTGTTGCTCGCTTCTTAGGGTTAGATAATATTATCAGCGCCAAATCTCAACAAGTGGGAGCTCAGTTAATGGCGGAAACCACAATCGGTCAATTTCCGATTGACCACCAGGTAAAAGGAAAGTTCAAGCTATTGCTTCGACCGGACAAATTACAGCTCGGCAAGGCGGGGCCATGTCAAATTAAAGGAACGGTTATTGAGCGCTCCTTTCGCGGCAGCATTTGCCAAACCGTCATCGAAGTCAACCGTCTGCGTTTCCGATTTGATTTCCCTTCCAGCACTCCAATCCCCCCCGAAAGCGATAGCATCACTCTCAGCTTCGACCCCCAACAGGCGCTTCAGGTTTTCCCATGAGGTCACAAATTACCATCCATAAACTTGATCAACAAGGCATCGAAGTGTGGCGATATAGCGGCCGCATCTTAGAGCGCAGCGATCATAGCATTTCCCTGGAAGCACATTTCTCCTGTGGCCCGGTTGTCGTTTCCAGATTAAAAATTTACCCTGGCGATCGCTCGGTCGAGGTTTTTTATAACAACCGCTGGTATAACATCTTCGCAATCCATGACCAGCAGCACGACCGGCTGAAGGGTTGGTACTGCAATATCACCCGTCCTGCGCGGATCGAGGCGAATGATATCTATTCCGAAGACCTTGCTCTCGACTTGATTGTCTATCCAGATGGCAAATGGGATATCGTCGATGAAGAAGAATACGCGGCTCTGGAACTATCTGCCTATGAGCGGCAACAAGTTGACCAAGCCCTCGGCGAGCTTAAAACTCTTGTAAAGCAGAGACGTGGTTCCTTCGCATTAATACCCCCAAATAATGATCTATAACGGCCTCTTCGGCCTGCCATGCCATCCTTATTGCGGCGGCTCATTGAAGATCAGCGCTAGAGGCAGATCAAAATCATAGGACAGATCACTGGCCAGCCTATAGCCAGGAATCTGTCCTGGAGATATTCTATTCGACGCTCTGGATTACAACTTACAAATTAGATCAAGAGATGAATATATCCATATGCCTGGCTTAGCCCCTCGAGCACTTCATCGCCATAATTCCATGCCAACCAGAGGGAGCCACCGCAGCAGCAAACCAATAAAACCAAAACTACAACCACAATAATGATCCAGGTGCGGTTCTTCTTCTCAGTTTCTGGTTTTTCCGGGGTAGCAGAGGTTTCGACGTCTTCTTTCATCATTTCATCCTCCAGAGTCATAATCCATGCTCATACAAGGTTCTCACAATAAGCAATGGGTCTCACATCCGATATATCATTTCCGTCAGATGCACCTGCAACCAAATATAAACAGAAATACAGGCGTACATTCAGCCCACTTCAATAAGCGCCTTACCTGCTATTATAGATTAGATCATAGCCAGCAGAAGCGGCAACAATGAAAAATCTTCGGCGGTAGAAAAGAAAATCGCTGAGCCGAACAAGAAGAGTATGCCAATGGCAAACACGCATAATCCAATCGCGCTCAAACCAATTCCAACCCAGCCCATAATCAGGCCGGCTTGAGCAAGACCTTCGCCGCCCAGGCTTCCCTCGCTTTCGTTGATCTCTCGCTTGGCGATCGGCGCCATAATTACCGCAGCAATAGACCCAATCAGGGGGAGGGCAGTGAGCCCGAGAATGCCAAAGATCAGGCTGAGCAACGCCATGGTGCTCGTCGGTGCCTTAACGGCTATTTCTTCCTTAGATTTAGATTTTTCCGCCATGCTTTTCTCCTTATATTATCGTCGCCCAATCTGTGTTCGCAGCTAGAGAGCGCCGCAGAACCTCAGAGAGCCAAAAATAATCCAGCCTTTGTAACAAAAGTCCTAATGCACCTATCGGCATTTACAATCAAAGCCAATCCAGTGCAATGGATGGATCTTGTTCCAATTTCACATACATGATTGCACTGAAAAAAGCCCAAATACGAGAAAGGAGATGGTGATGGTATTAATACAACTCAAACCTAAAAATGCACGTCCGGTGGCGTAGACTGATTTCCGGCGTGATATCCTGATTAACAACATATCTTAAATTTGCATAATTCACAACAAGAACCCGTCCCAGGTCTTAGTTAGCCAAAAGCGTCCGAGGTCAAGCAAAGCTATATGCGTCATCGCCATGGAAAGGCCAGCGATAATCGGGAATGTTAAATTGCGCCATGATGTCGCCTGATTCTCTCGATGGAATATCAATATTGTCGTGGTTGTATAAACGCCGATTAATACGACCAATACACTCAGGCTGCTCAGCAAAGCTAATGGATAAAGCAAAATTGGCAGTTCACTCAAAATCGCTACATCCAGAATTGCGGCTCCGCCCAAGAGTTGCGCCATCTCGCTGAAAGAGCTCAGTACTGGTTTCGACTCTGCATGCCGCCATATAGTCTGGTTAAAGCCAACCAGAATCAATGTCGCTAAGTCGATGCCGATCAATGTTCCGGCCATAAGCCGTAGCGTGTTATTTGGCGTGTAAAAATGGGGCGCATTGGGGAAGGTAGTAAGATACGAATTAATTCCATCAACGGCCCAGATTAGTGTGAAGCCAATCATCATTATGGCCAGAGGCCAGGACGGGAAAAGCCTCGCCCGACCCTTGCCATGAATATGATAAAAAGCCAGCGTCAGCAGCACGCCCAAGTACATCCCCGTACAACGGGCGCACATAGGCATCGCATTATCGCTATAATGAAACGTGCGTGCATTTATCTGGTGGCAGACAGCATAGCCAATGGCGTCAACTTTTCCAATAAGCCCCCCCGGCGTGGCGTACAGCCATGCGCCTAGAATGCTTCCGGCATAAAGTAGTAGGACTGCCCGTAAGATCAGGGATTTTTTTGATGGATGCCCAGATCGGCTGATGAAGATGCCATGGCTGCCATTATAACCTAGACGCTCTGTGCAGCAACCATCCTTGCTTGACGCCCCCTACGTAGCCCATTATAATCGCTACACATTCCTCGGTAGCTCAATCGGCAGAGCAATCGGCTGTTAACCGATGGGTTGCAGGTTCGAGTCCTGCCCGAGGAGCTTTTTCTTTAAGCCTATCCTAGATTACGCGTCAATCTGCCCATAATCGACCGATTGACGCTTCTCCCAATTCCTGAATTCATAAGGTACATCGGCAAATCGGCGCCGAATAGTCTTCTCATAACCGGACTTCGTAATGTGTATTTGAGTCTGGCATATCCATTTGCCGCCTTGATCTGCGCGTCTTTGACGCGACTCAAAACTCTGTCAACAGTCTGCGCGTTATTGAAATAAGGCGGGTTGACAACCCGCCCTACGGGATTGCGCTTTATCTACCCTCTCGCTATCTATTATTAGAACTCTGTGGTATAGTGGTCCGACCGGAAAACCGGAGCGACCTATGAACATCAAGCCCGTACCCCATAAAACGCTTGCTGATGCGGCTGCCGGCAAAATAGCGGCCTTCATTCTAGATAAGAAACTGAAGCCGGGAGACCGGCTGCCACCTGAACGCGACCTTATGAAGCAATTGGGGGTCAGCCGTTCAACCCTGCGTGAAGCGCTGAAGGTGCTAGCCGAAAGTCAGCTAATCGAAGCTCGTCCGGGCGTTGGCTGGTTCGCCTGTGCCGTCAATGAGAAAAATCTGGCCAAGGCGCATATATTGGCTCAAGGCGAAAGAGAGCCTCCATCTTCAAAACCGTCATCCAGCGCAGTCAAATTTCCATCTGGCATGCGCCGATTGCCGGTCAGCCCCGAAAAACCGCTGTATATCCCCAATTTGAGCACCGATCGCCTGGGGACCTTCAATTTCATATCCTGGTGGGACCGTGAGAAGGTAAAAAACGCAAAAGTCTTGGTTGTTGGCGCAGGAGCCCTAGGCAATGAGGTCATCAAGAATTTCGCGCTAATGGGGGTGGGAAATATCTTTATTATCGACTTTGATACTATCGAAGCAGCCAATTTGAGCCGCTCGGTTCTATTTCGTGAATGTGATTCTTCCAGGAATAAGGCTGAAGTTGCCGCAGCTCGCGCTAAAGAGATCAATCCGGACATTCATGTGCAATATCTTCACGGCGACGTGACCACCCAAATAGGATTAGGTGTTATACGCCGTATGGACGTTATCCTCGGCTGTCTTGACAGTCGTGAAGCCCGATTAGCCGTCAACCGTTTTGCCTATTGGATGAATAAGCCCTGGGTCGATGGCGCCATTCAGGAACTGCTGGGGCTTGTTCGCGTATTCATTCCCGGAAAGGGCGCCTGCTTCGAGTGCTCACTTACCGAGCAAGCCAGGCGCGATCTTTCTATACGCTATTCTTGTCCGCTGCTGGCGCGTGAAAATATCCTGCGCGGGAAGGTGCCAACCACCCCAACTATCGCATCGATCATCGGCGCCATGCAATGCCAGGAAGCGCTTAAAATCATCCACGCCATTCCAGTCGATGCGGGAAAGGTAGTGCATTTCAATGGGATAACCAACGAGATGCACACAACTGCCTACCGTGAGCGTGAAGATTGTGAAAGCCATTGGATTTATGGCGACGTGATCGAACTCCCGGC
>DAOVFE010000151.1 GCA_030673085.1 Anaerolineales bacterium
AATGAACATACCAATCATATTGTCGCTTGTTGTCGTAAAGCTTGAGAATGTCGCCAGTCCGTCGGTGCAGTAGCCGGGATAAGACATTAAGCATAGTTGCTTCAGCATCTTCATTGCCGATCTCATTCGGAACCAGCCAGAGCGCCGCCACGTCAGTCTCGGTTGCCAAAGCGAGACCATTGTGGTCATAGATATTTGCCCGGGTGGGAATGACCATGTCAAGCAAGAGTTTGTTGCCATCTACTAGCTCCGGCAGGATTATGGAGTCGCTCCAGGAAATCCGCCATTTTCCATTCTCACGAACTAGGTTCATCCTGGTTTCGCGAGTAGTTGCCCCGATGACGGCGCTGATTAGAGAGATGCGATAACGGACCTGAGCGGCGCGCGGATTGACTAGCGAGGAAACGATTTCATAGTCGATTCCGGTTAGGCTCGCCGATTCCCATATACTCCCAAGGTGAGACGCGAAATCTTCTTCAGTAATAGCATCCTGCGTCAGGGGGCTTAACAGGGCATACATTTCATCGAACACCTGCTCGCTTAAGGCATCCAAAAAATGTGCTGCTGCTAGCTCGGGATCGGGAGCGGATATGGTGGTCACAGCGGGAGTGGGCAGAGTAGGGCTGGCATCTGGTGTCGAAGAGACGCCATTGTTAAAAATACAACCAGCCAACAAAATGCTCAAGATTAGCAGGAGATATTTTCGCAAGCCTCACCTCTCAGAATCTCAGGGTAAACCGAGCAAGTATAAGCTATATGAGCCTGACATGCGTCTGGCACATCAAGTGGCTGTTTAACCCCGAGACAACGCATTATATATACTAGATGACATAATGGAAGCCCCATTACATTGGCGAAGCAACCATTCATTTGTTCGACGTTGACCGGATGAAAGGCTCGATCCTGAATGCCGTAGGCTCCAGCTTTATCCAGCGGACTTCCGGATGCGACGTATGCTTTAATCTCGGCCTGGCTATATTCGCGCATTGGCACATGAGTCCTGCAAAGCTCGACCATATTTCGCCCGGCTTGAAGATCAAGAACAGCAATAGCCGTGATAACCAGATGACTGTGACTGGCCAATTGAACCAACATTTGCTCTGCTTCTATTTGGTCGGCTGGTTTTCCTAGGGTAGTCTCTTTATCAACGACGATTGTATCTGCGGCAAGCACCCAATGCTGATTAGAGCAAGCATCTGCGGCTGCCTGGGCTTTTAAGAGTGCCAGGCGCTTCACGAATGATTCAGGTCTCTCGCCAGGGAGAGAATGCTCGGCAATGTGAGCAGGTCGAATTTCGGCATGCCAGCCGGTTAATGCAAATAATTCCCGCCGTCGCGGAGAAGCCGATGCAAGGAGAAAATGTTCGGTTGGCGTTTTCATTCTCATTTAGCGATAATCTATCAACTATGTATACCTATAGAAATCACCCATGGCTTTTGCATGATGTTTCTGGGAACAAACGAAAAATCAAAGCCCTTTATTCATTAGATACTATCTTAGCATTCTAACATAGCTGCGGGTTTGTCTCTACGTGAAATTAAAAGTTAATGCTGAAAAGCATATTTGCCAGTAAGACACTGGGGTATGTGTGGGCCGGGAACTTCATTCTTAAAGACCGGCCGGATTAAGAGCTGGAATTAAGTTGTACGCTTTGGCGGTTTAGTATTTCGTGGTTTAATAGGATATGTTTAATTAGGGCGTGATGAGAGCGTTGATGATAGATCCATAAAGCGCTGTCGAATAGAGCTGGCTCGAAAATACAAGAGGTAGGCGATGTTTCGGAGACGTCGAAAGGGAGCTCTTAGCCGGGCGATGGGCAGAACAGGTGACACTGAGCTAAGGATATTGCAGGACCAAGTAGCTGCCCGGCAGGAGCAGATCGCTGAATTTGAACTCGAACTATTCGACATGCGCGCTGATCTGGAACGCTTTCGCAGAGAGAAGGATCGCCGGGCTGGATTATTGCAGCGTAGACTGGTCGAATTGCAGGCCGAGGTTGAAGCGGCCCGCCGGCGATCGGCATTTCGGGCTCAGTGGAAAAAAAGCCGTGAGCCGCCAGAATTCGATCAGGATGTGTCCGAACAATTTCGCCGAGCATGGACCCCGCGTGATGTCCCCCCGGAACCGCCGCGAGTAAAACGTAGCAAAGCCGATGAGGAAATAATTAAAACTCTCTTCCGGACCTTGGCTAAACGATTTCATCCGGATTTAACAATTGACCCCGACGAAAAGGCTTGGCGCCAAAACAAGATGGCGGAGGTCAATCAGGCCTACGCCGAGCGTGATTTACAAAAGCTCGAAGGGTTCAGCAATCAGCCTGAAAGGCAAATTCAACAGCCGGAGCGCTCTCGTGACCAAATGCTGGTTGATCTGCGCCGAGAAGTCCATCGCCTAGATGGCCTGATACTTGATCTTAAACGACAGCTTACCGAATTAAATAATTCGCCCGATCTGCAATTAATGCTCAAGGTTAGCTTGGCCCGCCATGAAGGCTGGGATCTACTGGCAAATATGGCCGCCGAAGTCCAGGCTAAGATTACGCAGCTAGAGGCAGAGCTGGCTACAATTGGCTGAAGCTGTTTTATTCGATTAGCCAGAATACCCCTCAGCTTGCTGAGGTCCCTAAGCTTGCTTAGGGGATGAATGGCCAGGGCCGTAGGCATTTCAGGGCGGATAGTCCTGATCGAATATTTAAACAAAACCTGCACCCGAAGGGACAAAATTCCTGCAATGAGGTATGTCCCTAAAGGACATCCCTAAAGGAATTTTGAGGGTTTTGTCATTTACTCAGATGCGGATGAAGCCCGGCAAAGAGACTTGGATGATTGCCTGGTTCCTGGTGGAAAGAAGATGGAGAGGATGGGTTGATGGCTGACGATGTGTGCTGGATAAAATTTGATACTATGGAACACTTCATGGTTGACGTGTTCAAAGGAATTGGCGTTCCCGGAGAGGATGCCAAAATCTGCGCTGATGTGCTTATTACAGCGGACAAGCGGGGTATAGATACCCATGGCATAGGACGTCTGAAAAATATTTATTACAACAGAATTGCAAAAGATAAAATCCAGCAGCCGATTACCCATTTTGAAGTCGTTAAGGATAGCATGGCAACCGCAGTAGTGGATGGACATAATGGAATGGGAATGGTGATTGCCAAGCGATGCATGGGTTTGGCAATTGAAAAGGCTAAGAAATATGGAATAGGTATGGTTATTGCCCGTAATTCAACCCATTATGGCATTGCTGGATATTATGTGTTGCAGGCGTGCAAAGCGGGCATGATTGGCATCACGGGGACGAATGCCCGCCCGTCCATTGCTCCCACCTTTGGGGTGGAGAATATGCTTGGGACCAATCCTCTGGTGTTTGGAATCCCCACCGATGAGGAATTTCCATTTACAAATGATTATGCAACATCGATTGCGCAGCGTGGAAAAATTGAGCTATATGAACGAGAGGGGAAAAAACTTCCTCCCGGATGGGTCATTGATCATGATGGAAATACAAAGACTGATCCTACAGAAGTATTGCAGGATTTGGTAAACGGAAAAGCCGCCTTGGTTCCCGTTGGCGGTATTGGTGAGGAGACCGGCGGATATAAGGGCTACGGTTATGCAACCGTTGTAGAGATACTCAGTGCGGCACTTCAGCTAGGACCCTTTATGAAACAATTAACCGGCCTTGGGGATGGAAAGAAAGTGCCATTTAAGCTAGGCCATTTCTTTATTGCTATTAATATCGAGTTCTTTGCGGATCTCGATGATTTTAAAAAGACAACCGGTGATATATTAAGACAACTCAGAGCCTCGCAAAAGGTCCCTGGCGCAGAGCGAATCTATACTTGCGGTGAAAAAGAGCACCTGATCTGGCTCGAGAGGAAAGACAAAGGAGTGCTGGTAAATAAAGCCCTTCAAGATCAAATCCTGGCCATGCGAGACGAACTCGGACTCGGCCAGTATAAATTTGAGTTTGAGTAGCCATTGCCCTTGGCACATGGGCGCAGGAGGCTGCAGCCTCGGGGCAATTTTGCCACCGAGGCTGTTTATGGGAAAAAGCCAGAATACCACGCAGCTTGCTGCGGGGTTCTTCACTAATTGGCAAAAAACTTTTTTCAATATCCTCATGCCCCCCGTTGGACTTCAGAGGATGTTGAAAAAAATATTTCCCCAAAAAAGGAGTGCGGTATATATGGAGGGGAAGCGGAGCTTCCACCCCTTATATATCGCCCCTTAGGCAAGTGATTATTCTTTTTCAACACCCTTATTTCATTTTTTTGAGATTTGTGCTATTATCCGCGTTGATGGGAAGCGTGCGGCGTCCAAGCTGGAAACCATACTGGAGATATCTGGCCCTGAATGTAGTTGTTTCGGCGGCCACGGTGCTGGTTGTTCTCCTAATCTGGGGAAGTGCACACAAACCGCCGCCAGCGTTGGCAACACCAACAATTGATATTGTTGCCCAAATAGCCAGCTCAGTGCCAACTGCCACCACCACGGTTACTCCGTCGCCTACTCCAGTAACTTATGTCGTCAAACCCGATGACACTTTATTTGGAATTGCCATAGAACTCGGCGTTCCATTAGACGTGCTTATGGAGGCAAACGGAATAACGAATCCGAACTCGCTTGACGTCGGCCAAGTGCTTATCGTGCCCGAAGTCGAGGGAGGACCAGCTGCTACTGGTACGCCAGCGCATGATGCAAGCGAAGCAACAGAAACCTTAACCCCAGATGTAGAAGCGCCTAAGGTTATTATCCGCGGCGTCGACGGCGCCGGCATTCTTGAGAGCGAAGCCGTTCAAATACTTAATTCAGGCGGTGTCGCAGCGATGGAGAGTTGGACGCTGGATGATGTCGAAGGTCATGTCTATATCTTTCCTGACTTCACGCTACATAGCGGAGCTATAAGTGTCCATACAGCGGCAGGCACGGATACTGTGATCGATCTTTATTGGGGGCTGAATATGGCGGTATGGACGCCGGGCAAAATCATCACTCTTCGGGATTCCTCTGGCATAATTCAATCGACATTCCAAATCCCGGAGAACTAAGCGCTGCAAGTCTTCTGGAAATTGCTTGTTGAATATAGTCTATGTACAAGCCCGTTAATGATGAACAGGCTTGTATGATTAATTCGCCGTTCTATCTTAGGCTAGGGTATTCCAAGGGTTTAAATCTAGGATTTGGCTGCAAATCCGGAATAGGGTCTAAGGGCATCTGGCTGTAAAGGTGCGAAACCTGGCGGTGTCGCGACGAAACCTGGCGGTGTCGCGACGAAACCTAGCAGATTCGCGACGAAACCTAGCAGATTCGCGACGGGAACAGCAAATTTTTATGCAGGCTTCTTTACTTTCCTGGCTTACGAGTGGAAATTTTTAAATGTAGATTAAATATGGTTGAGAATGATGATTATTAAACACACAACTACCATCAATAGTGTGGTTC
>DAOVFE010000408.1 GCA_030673085.1 Anaerolineales bacterium
AGGGCGAACGAAAGCGGATCGGGTGCAGGAAGCGCGGAAAACGATACAACGGCTAGAATGCCGGCCGGGTTTTTAGTATCCGAGCAAGATTGCATGACATTCTCTGAAACTAGCTCGATTTCAGATCCAAGACGAGTCAGGCCGTTTAGCAGACTACGTTCCTGGCCGGCGATGGCTTCGGTGTAGAGAACCATGATTGGCGCGATTCCGGTTGAGAGCGCTTCTTGGGCCATACGTTTGCCCTCAATGACGAAGGCGCGTTCCTGCCGTCGTGTTTGGCGCTTGCTCTGCAGCGCCCGAATCAATTTAATTTGACGGTTTTCTTTGGAAGTGATCATTCTATGATTATGCTCTCAGGCCATCTTCGGGCGAACTCGGAGCAGAAAGCGGCGATGGTAGGTTGATCGATGATGGTGATTCGTATTTCGCGGAGCGAAGTATTCGGATTCTTATTCAGGAAGTCGATTATCGCTTCTATGATTACACCAGCGGCGCGAGCTTTAGGGAAATGAAAGATTCCAGTTGAGATAGCGGGTAGCGCCAGACTGGATAAACCACGCTCGGAGGCCAGATGGAGAGCGCCGGAAATGGCAGAAGCCAGCTTGGCGTCCTCGTTTCCAGATCCCCATACCGGCCCGACTGCATGGATAACAAAGCGGCAGGGCAGGCGACCGGCGCCGGTGATTGCCGGCTGGCTGTGGGTAACGAGTCCGTGATCGCGGACCCATACGTCGCTCTCGCTTTGAATATCGTTTCCGCCGGCGCGTATGATCGCGGCCGCCAGGCCGCCGCCATGAGCAAGATGCTGGTTGGCGGCATTGACGATGGCGGCGACATGTTCCTTAGTCAGATCGCCGTGAATCAGGCGCAGTAAGCGGCCGCCAGCCACCGGTTGTTCAGCAATTTTCTGAGACACAAAATAGTTCCCTATCGGGTTTATTGAGTATTGTGAGGATTGTAACACCGCCTTGCTGCAGCGGCGAACAGGACAAAATAATGCTCCCGTATGTATGTGTCTCGATCATCCCTGCTGCTGTCTGATCGAAAATCAACGGAGGGTGCAAGGGGCTTATTATTTGGCGAATTTCTCATCTTTTGGCATTAACAAGCTAAATGCCTTTTTGAAATCTGACTTATCCATGCTGAGCCTATCTGGATTGTGCCCTGATCGCAGCGCAAAGAAATAGCTCATCTGCCAGAGAGGTGAAATATACAGGAGCGGCGTGAGCAGCTCAGGCACATGAGGCGGTAATTTTATTATCAGATCGCTATCGACTTGTGCCTTAGTATCTGCGGGAATGAGTACCAACGTTTTTGCACCGATGATTCGCGCAGCACTTACGGCTTGCAGGACTCTTGATTGCAATGGTCCGGGAGACGCAATGGCGATAAGGCACATTTTATTTGTCAGTGTCTGAATTGGGCCGTGGAGCCAATCTTCAACCATAAATGCCTGCGCAGGTGCGCCTTGCGACTCGCTTAATCCCAGGGCGGCCTCATGTGCAGTAGCGAAGTTGGGCCCCGAGCCGATTACAGTAAAAGAGGAACGATCGCCGAGGGACTCGACAAAGTCCGGCGCATTGGATGCAAAGGAGTCGACGATTTCACGCAGCAGATGCGGAATCCGCTCCAATTCCTGCTGATACTCTTCAGCGCGCTTGACAAAGCCACGCCGCTCCGCAAGCGCGATCGCCAATTGGATAACCCGGTATAGGGCAGCGGAATAGGTTCGTGTAGCGGGCAACTCATGCTTGGGCCCGCCGGGGCCAATAATAACGTTATCGGTGATCGTATCCAGGGTAGAATCAGGGATATCGGTTATACCAACGGTGTATACCCCTCGCTCACGTGCAAGTTCAACTGCTTTTGGATCTCCACGCGTGCCGCCAGAGTGTGAATTAAATAGCCATGCATTATTCTTTGCCAGCATAGCTGGGGGATGTGCCCATAACTCAGTAGTCACATGCGCCGATGCAGAGATACCGGCAATCTCCTCAAAGGCGTATGCCTCGGCAAGAGCAACGAAATGGGATGATCCAGTTCCAGTAATGAAAATGTGACTAGG
>DAOVFE010000033.1 GCA_030673085.1 Anaerolineales bacterium
CATTGTCTCTGCCCGGCGACCAACTAGGACTCCCAGATTTTCGCCATGGATATCTACATGCAGAGGGCGGATGTGGCCCGATTCGACCGGATCACCCCAATAAGAATTTACTTCAGCCTCAATATCCATTCTTTGCAGCAATTCAGTCACAATCTCGCGCGAAACCCTAACCGCATCGGTTTCCTCCTCGGAAGGAAACGCTTCAGAAACAGCCGGACTGATAACCTCTTCCGCTGGCTTGCTTTCTGTCTTTTCTATAGCTTCAGCATCTGTCTGCGGAGTTCGGATAGTGAGACGTACGCGAGTTTGCCGTGTGCCAATACCAAATAGACCGCGTTTACCATCATCAAGCACCTCGACATCAAGGCCTTCTTCTTCCACTCCGAGCTCGGCTGCGCCGCGGGTAATGGCTTCTTCAACACTTGGCGCAATAATTTCTATACTAGTTTTTATATCTGGCATTGGTTCACCTTTTAAATTATCTTCGCCTTACTTCTTTACGCTCTTTTTGACAGGGGCAAGATCGATATTGCTTCCCTTACTGCTTTTTATGAGAGAGTATTGAGCAATTCCCAGAAGGTTGGATGCCACAAAATATAGTGCCAGACCAGAGGCAAAGGTGTATGCAAAGTATCCTAGCATTAGCGGCATATAAAGGCTCATCATCTTGGTCATTTGAGCTCCCTGACCTTCTCCATCGCCTGGAGTTGTAGCCATTGTAAGCTTGCTCTGATAGTATGTCGAAATTACAACCAGAATAGTTAGAACTGGAATACCAAATAACCCGACTATGGGAAGAGTGACCCAAAAGCGTTCTGGCTGGCCGAGATTCATCCAGAGGAAATTGCTGGTCAGCGGAAGCAGCGAACTCGGGATGGAGAAGAATCCAGATTGGTAAATATGCCCTGATAAATCCAGCAGTTGAATCGGTGTGACCGCCAGGGTGCGGATGATCGCCTGGTAAAGCCCGATGATGATTGGGAATTGGATAAGGGTTGGCAAACACCCGCTCATAGGATTGAACCCGATTTCCTGGTAGATCTTAAGCTGTTCTTCTTGAAGCTTCTTTTTATTGTCTTTGTATTTCTTCTCAAGGTCTTTCCAGCGTTTGGTCTTCTGTAGATCTTGCATCTTCATGCTGCTCTTCTGCTGCTGGAGCGATAGCGGCAGAGTAATCAGCCGTATTATCACAGTAAAAACAATGATGGCCAAGCCAAAGTTATTGCCAAGCAAGTCATAGATCACAAGGAGGGCGTTAATCATTGGATCAAGAATGAGCGTATCCCACATAATTTAAATACCTCAGTTACTTTTCGGGAGCAAACTGCCAGCGCAGATTCCCCGATTCGATATTCATTGCCGAAACCAGATTATCCGCGTCTAACGACGCGACGAACAGTGTTTCATTTGCTAAAACAGCATCGCTGAGCATTCTTCCCTCAATCGCAATCTGCCACAATGGATGGGCTGTATCTAGTCCACGTGCATATAAGTCGCCTTGCTCGGTTACAATGAAGATCTCATTGTCTCCGATAGCCGGAGTAGTGGCGATGGGGCTGCCCATTTGTGCTCGTTCGATTTGCTGGCCGCTGGCCACATCGATGATGTAAAAATTCCCTGCCATATCTCCGAAATAAGCGTTATTATCATAAACTGCAGGCGAACTCCAGACCCAGCCTTCGGTTTTAAAACGCCATTCCAAATCCCCGGTGTTGGCATTTAAGCTGATAAGCTCGTTGCCAAAAGTCCCGACCAGCAGCAGATCGCCGGCTAGGACAGGGGTGTCAACCATGGCATTTTCAAGATCCTGACGCCAGAGTTCTTTCCCTGTTGCCAGATCAAGTGCATAAATAAAGTGATCGAGCGAGCTCAAGAAAACGCGCTCTTGGTCAACCATGGGCGCAGCCCAGAGCGCTTCATTTGCCTCAAATGACCAAATAAGATTTCCCGAGGCGAGATCGAGAGCATAAAGATGATTATCAGTGCTGGGTGAGAGGACGATTTGATCGGTGATCACTGACCCTCCAATAATTCGATCTTTAGCCCCCGTGAAATTCCATATAACATGTCCATCGCTGGCGCTGAGCTTGTAAACGTTATTATTGTAGCTTCCAACAATCAGCTCGCCTTCTTCGGTAAGTACTGGAGGAGCGAAGAAGGTCTGGTTTTTCTCCGGCTCGACTGGGAAGCGCCAGAGCACTTTGCCATTGTCCTGATTGATTGCAAAGACAGACTGATTAAAAGCGATGTAGAGGTTGCTTTCATCAGCAGTAACGCCGGGCCAGCTGGTTGCAGTCATGGAGCCGCCTGATACGCATCCAGACAGAGCGATAGGGATAAGGATAATGGCTGAGATTATTAATAGGCGAGTGATTCGTGTTTCCTTAAAGATTGACATAAGACTCCTATTACGGTACTGGGTCATAACCCCCAGGGTTAAACGGTTGGCAGCGTAAGACTCTCCAGATTGAGAGCAGACCACCTTTAATAACACCGTATTTTGCGATTGCCTGATAACTGTAATGTGAGCAGGTTGGGTAGAAGCGGCAGGTGTTTGAAGGCAGCACCTGCGAGATGGTGAGTTGATAGAGCCTAAGCAGGGTAAGAAGCGGTAGCCGAGGGAAGTTGCCCAAAGTAAGGGGAATCTCTCGTAAAGCTGGTTCATATGATTTATGCTGGTTAGTCTGTACTTGGTTGTTTATCATTACTTTTAACCAGGATTCCCGATTGCATTAGCAAAGAGGAAGCCGCTTGTTTAATCTCTGCCCACTCCGCCTTCAGAATAGGTGGTCGCGCGATAAAAATAATATCCCACCCCGGTCGCATATCGGCTAAATAGCCGCGAGCTACTTCGCGAAGGAGGCGTTTTGTTCGGTTTCGTGAAACGGCACCGCGAATAGATCGACTAGTAGAGAAGCCGACTCTAATGGTGGCAAGGCTATTACACTTGACAACCATAACAACAAGCGGGTGGGCATATGATTTTCCTGTACGCCGCACCCGATTGTAATCGATCGATCTGGTGAGCCGATATCTGCGATTCATCCTCTCGGCTTAATGCTGTTCCGCCTATTGCAGTAATTCTAGGCCGAATGATTCATTCAGGCTACAGATTTCTGCCTAGGGCTGGGAACAACTGTTACTTAAGCTTTCCAGTTAATCCGCTTAATGTGGTTGTTCATGGACACAGACATCTGCTGGCGGCCTTTTTGACGCCGTCGTTTTAAAACCGACCGGCCGCCCCGAGTCTTCATTCGAGCTCGGAAGCCGTGTAATCTCATCCGACGGCGGATTTTTGGCTGATATGTTCTCTTTGGCATATGACTTATCGTGTTCCAATTCTTTCAAAGATATCGTGTGATTATACCATGGCGTGAGTAAGGGTCAATTGCGCAGTTAAGGATGTTGAAAAACATATTTGGCTGTATGAGTTGCCTCATTAATAAATGATTTCCCTTTTTAATATCCTCCAAGTCGAAACGGGTTGCTATCGGGAGTTGTATCGGCGATGGGAATAGCAATAGACCTCGGAGGTCTCAGGGAAACCTCCGAGGTCTATTGGCCAAATTGGATTACTATGCAGAATTAAACAATCAAATGTCCGTCATCATCAGGTTGGCTGCAATAAAAGGCTGCACCGAACTCTTCAGTTAAACGCCGAGATTATCCATTTTTTGAACACACATTCACTTAGCTTTTTTGCCAGAGGAGGAAACTTTAGCTTGCGCCTCACGATATGCCTCCCCGAATAGCGCAGCGCTTACAGCGCTGGCGTAGAAACCCGCTAGTGCTGCCAAGACTGGTACTAGACAGCACAAGATGATCGTCCAGTAAGCCATCATTAATACGACATACATTATTGTCATCAATCCGGCTGTATTAACCCATGCTACGAAGTAGCATCCTGGGTTTGCCTTGATCAACTTCCACCATTCGCTAACTCTGAACGCTGCCGATACATCATCGTGTGCTGCAAAATGACAGACTGCCATAGGCAGTGGTACCCCTCCTGCTATCATCAAGAGACTGCCGACGAACATGGACAGAAAAAGGATCGCCATACCTGCCAAGAATATGATCGGAAACATTGCTTCTGTATGGCTCCCATGCATGGTTGCAGATTCAGCAAATGGCAATGAAAAGCTACAGAGCATATATATCCCATAGCCGCCAAAGGTGACCAATATCCCTGGAAGGAGATAAACGAGATTAATAAGCGCCATTCTTAAGCCATCGGTGAGTAACTGGCCCCAGTCGTCCCAGGCAGGCAAGCTCAACGTCTCTCCTGCGATGGCTTGACGCAGGATACGTAGGAGGTATCCCAGTACGAAAATCAACGGCACTATGGGAACAACGAAGCTCGCAGCGATGAGAGCGCATGCAATGGCAAAACGCTGCAGCGAGTGCTCTCCCCGAAGCGGGAAAGTGAGAATGTTCTTTACTGACTCTAACGATGATAGTTTCGACATGACCGTCTCCTGTATATTAATAGACCAAGATATGAAATCAGAATCTGTCTTGCCATATGACTCCCATAGGTTCCGCCCAAAGGCTTAGAGCTTGGTCGCCTGGCTTTGCTCAACAGTCTGCATCAGAAATATTGCTGCCGCAAGCACCCGATCTACGGGTTGGAAGGTTAATTCTCTATTCGCTGGATGTGTGCGCCGAGTCTCTGCAGCTTGACATCGATTTGTTCGTAGCCGCGCTCGATCTGGGCGATATTGCGAATAAGCGAGGTGCCGGAAGCCGCCAGCGCGGCCAGCACAAGGGCTATCCCGGCTCGGATATCAGGGCTATCGAGCGTCTCGGCCATCAATTTGGTGGGTCCGAGCACAATACAGCGATGAGGGTCACATAGAGTGATCCGGGCGCCCATGGAGACCAGCTTATCGGTGAAGAACATCCGGCTCGGGTACATCCAATCGTGGAAGAGCACGGTCCCTTTTGCCTGCGTGGCAACTACAATGGCGATACTCATAAGATCGGTGGGGAATGAAGGCCATGGCATAACGTTGATTTGGGGTATGGCCCCGCCAAGATCGGGCACAATCTCTAGTTTTTGCTTGGCCGGAACGTAGATATCTTGCTTTCTGTCTTCCCAGGTTACACCTAATCGTTCGAAAACCAAGCGGATCATATCCAGGTATTGAGGAGCAGCTTCACGAATAAGGATAGAGCCACCGGTAATCGCAGCCGCGCCGATGAAACTCACAACTTCGAGATAGTCTGGGCCAATGGTAAATTCGCCTCCATGTAGCTTGGAGACGCCTTCAATGTGGAGTGTGTTAGAGCCGATGTTCTCAATTCTAGCGCCAAGAAGATTGAGGAAATGACATAATTCCTGAATGTGTGGTTCGGAGGCCGCGTTCTGGATTACCGAATGGCCTGGTGCAGTTACGGCTGCCATGATGGCATTCTCGGTTGCAGTTACGCTGGCTTCATCGAGCAAGATATCGGCTCCGTGGAGACCCTTAGGCAAGGTTAATTTAAATGTACGTCCGCCAGATTTAATTGCAGCACCAAGGGCTTTCAGGGCAAGGAAGTGAGTGTCCACTCGCCTGCGGCCGATAACGTCGCCGCCGGGCG
Organism: Anaerolineales bacterium; assembly: GCA_030673085.1. Lineage (GTDB taxonomy): Bacteria > Chloroflexota > Anaerolineae > Anaerolineales > E44-bin32 > JAFGNH01. The sequence continues at coordinate 5,587 of DAOVFE010000033.1, forward strand.
GTGGTATCTCGATCTCGCCAGTCCGGCCTAGCATTGGACCAGCAAGTAGAATGGATGCACGGATTTGACGGCAAAGATCAGGATCAAGGTCGGATACATGTATCTCACCAGCTTGTAGCCGCCAGGTATGTGAATTAATTTCTTCGAAAGATACCCCCAGGCTCTCAAGGAGATTGCGCATCGTGCGGATATCGCCAATATTAGGAATGTTATGTAGTACTACGGGTTCTTCGGTCAACAGGCATGCTGTCATCAAGGGCAGCGCCGCATTCTTGTTCCCAGATGGCGTCACTTCGCCATGAAGAGGAATTCCGCCTTCAATTTGAAAGGTCTCCATATTGTCATCCTTGATAACCGAGCAGGATTTCCTGCCCGATGGTTAGGTGGAGCAGCTCAGCCGCGCTCCCCCGGTTGACGGCAATCTCGAGGAGCCTCTCGCTCCCAATATAGGCAAGAGGTTCGCCCTCTGCGACATCTCCAAATGTGATAGCCAGTTGAAGAAACTTACCATTTGGCAAGTATACGCTCAATCCGTCTAGCGCCAAGCGAGCAGGCTCACAATCTGGCAACCAGGGTTTAAGCATCAAATGATCGTCGTCATAATGGAGATGTCCAATGCTTGTGATTACGTTGCCAAACCGATCAATGTGGATAATCTCGCCCGCTATCGCGCTGTTTCCAGGCTGATTAAGACATGGAAGCGGGAAACGAGTTAGATCATTAAGCAGCGGCCCGAATTCCTCAAGAGGAACTCCTTGTGCCAGGTAAGCGGCGGCGGGCGCAAAGATATCGCGGCCGTGAAAAGTAGAACTCACTGCCTGGAGCTGATATTGCCGATTACGAAGTTCTACTGCGGTGAAAGGCTCTGGATGGGAGAGCAAGTATGTAAACAGTCCGTTGTCCGGCGCCACACAGGTGCGATTTTTCCACCGTAAGGCGATTGATCGCCGGGATGTTCCCACTCCAGGATCGACAACGGCGCAAAAAATAGTTCCATCAGGAAAATATGGGGCTACCTGCCAGAGTCTGAAGGCTGCCTGGCGAATATCGCCAGGGGGTATGTTGTGACAGATATCGATTATGTTAGCATCCAGTGTGATCTGAGCGATTACGCCTTTCATCACCCCAACGTAGCTGTCATTTAGCCCAAAATCAGTGAGCAGGGCAATAGTAGCGTTTCTCATCAGTCTATTCCTAATGGCGGATGTCATGGTTGAAACTCAAATGCATTGTATCGGAGGCGTTGATACCGGTCAAACACTTTGGCAAATCTCAGATGGGATGAAAAAGATCGACCTGGGATGAGGTCAGAAAGCGGCCTCTATGGTAAAATACTTATTTGTGGATGATACTAGAAGCACCAATCCCGCAAGCCCCATCGGAGCCTTTGCCGCCCTCTGGACGGGTTTCAATTGTCTCGTAGCTAAACCCTATTTAATCTTAGCACCCCTGGCGCTGGATGCATTTCTGTGGTTTACGCCCCGCCTGACATTAGTCTCCATATTCCGGGAAATGATTGGTATGATGATACTACCTCCAAATACTGATCCAATTATCGCAGATCAAATGAAGAGTGTTCTAGAGGCCTGGGCAACATTTGGGGATCGGTTTAATCTTCTTTCGATATTAGGTGGCTTTCCCATCAATCAAGTCCTCAAGGCCCCGGGCATGACCCCTATGTTCAATCCGATCTCGATATTGAGTATCTTCCCGGTAGCCATTCGGAGTGTTATGGCGGCTCGCATGCCGGTTGAGAATCCATTTGGCATACTGGCAAGTATAGAGCTTTCCGATCCGCTACAGGTAGCCGGGCTATGGATGATGCTGACTATCATCGGGCTGGGATTAGGGACGCTTTTTCATCGTGCAATTGCGGCCGGGGTGGCGCCGGGGGCAAAGCTGGGAACTACATGGCGCAGCATAATACATATCATACTCTTCATGTTTCTACTGTTTGGGGTCGTTTTATTCGCCGGTACGGGAATGATGCTGGTTATAGGTTTAGTAAGCTTACTGTTCTCTGCGACAATCAGTATGCTCTTGCTTTTTTTTGGTTTTAGTTTGATCTTCTGGGTGGCTGTCTATTTAGCATTTACTCCGCATGGAATTATTCGCTATCGGTTGAATCTATTTCGGGCGATGGCAGGAAGCGTCACAATCGTCCGGCGGAATTTTCTCGGCGCAATCGGCTTTATCGTTCTGGCGTTGGGGATCGGTTATATTGGGTCCTGGGTTTGGCTACTGCCGCCGGAAGAATCTTGGTTCAACATTTTAGGAATATTGGGTCATTCATTTGTCAGCGCTACCATTCTGGCGGCTAGCTATATTTTCTACCAGGGTAGATATGAGTGGGGACTGGCGTTGCTTGCGCGGCAAAATGCTTGATTAGGAATTTATTGGCGGATCGATGACTGGATGGAAATGCAATTAGTGAGTTCTGATCTTGTACCTTTTTTAGTTGATGAATAGTAATTAAAGGAGAAGATAGCGTGGCTAGAAACGTGGGACCGGCAGGTAGCTACGGGGCAAAAGATATCCAAGTGCTTGAAGGCTTGGAGGCTGTCCGTCGGCGGCCAGGCATGTATGTTGGTGGCACGGACAATAAAGCGCTGCATCACCTGGTTTATGAAGTAGTTGATAACTCGATCGATGAGGCTCTGGCTGGCGCATGCGATCTTATCGATGTCATCATTAATCCGGATAGTTCGGTTACCGTTGAAGACGATGGACGCGGCATTCCGGTTGGCATCCATCCAGAGAAGAAAAAACCAGCGCTTGAAATTGTAATGACTGTACTGCATGCTGGCGCTAAATTCGGCGGGGATGGATATAAGGTTTCGGGTGGTCTCCATGGAGTAGGTGTATCGGCTGTAAACGCGCTTTCTGAGTGGTGCGAGGTTGAGGTCAAGCGCGATGGCAAGATACACCGGCAGCGTTACGAGCGCGGAGTGCCGATGGGACCAATCGAAGTGATTGGCAAAACGGCGAAAGGCGAAACCGGCACTAAAACAACTTATATGTATGATCATGAGATCTTCGTTGGAGATTTCGATTACCGCTTTGAAACGCTGGCACAGCGCTTTCGCGAGATGGCTTTTGTCACACGAGGAATCACCATTCATCTACTAGATAAGCGCTCCGATCGCGAGACAACCTTCTACTTTGAAGGCGGGATTACATCATTTGTCCGGTTTCTCAACCGCAATCGCACTGCGCTTCACCCGGTTGTTCATGTCGAGAAAGAAGTGGAGGGTACCGGAATAGAGGTCGCCTTGCAATATACCGACGCTTACTCGGAATCGGTCTATTGCTTTGCCAATACGATTAATACAATCGATGGAGGCACGCATTTAACCGGTTTGCGGGCTGCGATTACTCGCACAATAAATGACTATGCACACAAGGCCGGGATCTTGAAGGAGACCGATCCGAACTTCAGCGGCGATGATACACGCGAAGGGCTGACGGCCATTGTTTCGATCAAGCACCGCGATCCACAGTTTGAAAGCCAGACCAAAGTGAAGTTGATGAATGCCGAAGTTCAAACGCAGGTTCAGCAGGTCCTTGGCGAGGCTTTTGGAACATTTCTTGAGGAGAACCCGCGAGCCGCGAAAGCGATTGTACAGAAATGTCTTACTTCGGCCAGGGCTCGGGATGCCGCTCGTAAAGCGCGCGATCTGGTGATTCGTAAGAGTGCGCTGGAAAGTCTGACGCTTCCCGGTAAGTTAGCCGATTGTTCCGAACGTGATCCGAATAAATGCGAGCTATATATTGTCGAGGGTGATTCAGCCGGCGGTTCCGCCAAGCAGGGTCGCGATCGTCATTTCCAGGCAATTCTTCCACTGCGTGGCAAAATTCTCAATACTGAACGCGCTCGCTTGGATAAGATACTCTCTAATAACGAGGTCAGAGCGCTAATCTCGGCTCTGGGCACGAGTATAGGCGAAAGTTTTGATCTGTCCGGGCTTCGTTATGGTCGGGTAATCATTATGACCGATGCCGATGTCGATGGCAGCCATATCCGCACGCTGATTCTAACATTCTTCTTCCGCTATATGCCCAAATTGATCGAAGAAGGCCATTTATTCATTGCCCAACCACCTCTCTATCGAATCGCGTATGCAAAGAAGCTCCTCTATGCTTATACTGACAGTGATTATGAGCGCATCTTGAAGGAAATGGGGCCAAAAGCTAAGAAGGCTAATATCAGTCGGTTTAAGGGTCTTGGTGAAATGAATCCTGAGCAGCTCTGGGATACAACCATGGATCCGAAGACTCGCACCTTGCTGCAAGTAACAGTTGAAGATGTAGCGGTTGCCGATCGGACTTTTAATATGTTAATGGGTGCGGCCGTTCCACCTCGCCGGCGGTTTATCCAAACTCACGCTCATGAGGTGCGTAATCTGGATATTTAGCCGATTGCGGCAGCAATTTGATATATAACCCGATGATCCACTGTCCGGCGATAAAGGTATTGAAACGCGAGAGCCGGCAGTGATAAGGATAGCCGATAATATTCTCCCCAGAAGGCTGATGAAACCCTGCTGGTTTTTTCTACTCCCAACTCATCCTGGGCTTGTTATCAGCCCTGCCTTCACTATCTACTATGAGCAGTTCGCAAACGCCAAGATGAGAGTGTTGAAAAAGAGAGGAATCATAGGAAAAAGCCAGGAAACCCAACAACTTACTGTAGGGATGAGTAGAAAGTGCGGGTCTGGGAGCTACCGCCCCCATTATGGCTTTTTCCTTAGAAGAAGGGGCTGTCTGAAAAGTCGAAAATCGCGATTATCATCCCCATCAATGAGCCAGATTCTGTAATA
>DAOVFE010000023.1 GCA_030673085.1 Anaerolineales bacterium
TATCCGGGCATGGCTTCGGTTGTGAGGATCATTTTCTCCATTAAAATTAAATAGTTTGGAAAAGGAGCGTTTTTCTATAAAAGACAGACAGATGAAGAGGATTTCATGAAAGGAGGAGGTTTTGCAGTACGGGCAGAGATGCAATAGTTTTATTGCAATATTTCTGAGCTTACAATTGACTTACAGATTGGATAAATCTCGATAAAGCATATTTATAATGAGAAAGGCAAAGAGTATTTTGTTGTAGATTATCGATGAAATTTGCCAATAGCCGGGATTGCCAGTGCATATCCATTAAAACTTCGACCAGATACATTTCAACTATCAAGGCTGCATATGCAGCAATAGAAAAGCGAGGCCTTCTGCCGCTGCCTCGCTTTTCGTTATGATTGCTCTTATTCATGATATGATGGCACTGAAAAAAGCGCAAATACGAGAAAGGTATTTTCCTGCTGTTAGCCGCTTTTTTCAGTGGACTCATGATACTCTCTAAAACTCAATATTGGCTGTAAGGTACGCTGGAAGGGGGGCTTTCACTAATACAGCAGTATTGGCTTTTAAATCTAATCTGCCGTTGATCGATTGTTATTGCAAGAGCATTGATCCGAATGCAAAGATAGGCAGAAATCCATTTATATGCAATAATTGTCTAGCCATCTTTATAGGAGTTATTAGAGTGGTTTCATCGGTGATCGATTATGCAAGCCTTATAGAATATTCGGCAGATGCCTGCTTCAGCTGGAATTTTAATCTGGGCTTGATATACATAACGCAAGGCTTTGTTAGGATGACGGGCTATATGCCAGATGAAATCCTAAACCAGCCGGATCTGATGCAAGATAAGTTTATTCATTCTGCCAACCGTAGTGATTTTCAAGATATAGTCGCGCACATTAAAGAAGGCGATGTTTCCGAAGCGGCTGTAGTGCTGCAAATCATTCGCCGCGATTGTAAGCCATTATGGGTGGATCTTTTTATGATTCCGGCGAGGGATGACCATAATGCGATCATCGGGTTGGACTGTTGCGCGCGGGACGTGTCGAAACAACGCGAGACGGCACATCTTCTTAGACGACGAATGGATGAATTGGCTGTCTTGCTCCAGGTTCAGCGCGACTTGTTGTCTCAGGCCAATTTGCAAAGCACACTGGAATTGATTGTGACCAAAGCCAAGACCTTGCTTGGAGCGAAGAATAGCTGTGTTTTATTGCTAGAATCGGATAAATCCACTCTGAAGCCAGTGGCGTATTATGGAGAATACTATAAGGAGATCATGGCTTTGCGCCTGAGAATTGGGGAGGGATTTGCCGGTTGGGCAGTCCAGCACGGACAACCTTTGCTCGTTAATAGCGCGCTAGATGATCCGCGGCGATATCAGGTCGAGGGTACACCAGAGCAGGATGAATCGATCCTTTGTGCGCCATTGAAAAGCGGCGAAGAGATAATCGGCACACTTGTGCTTGGGGGTGAGCCACATCAATTCTGCGATGAAGATCTTAACTTTTTAATTGCTCTGGGTCATGCGGCATCGCTAGGCATCGATAAAAGTAAGCTTTTTGAAGAGGTTCAGCGACTTGCTATCGTTGACGATCTGACCGGGGCATATAATCGAAATTATTTCAATAAATCCCTTGATAACGAAATTATACGGGCAAAGCGTCTTGGCTATCCAATAGGCCTCCTTTTCTTAGATATTGATAACTTAAAGGAGGTCAATGACACTTATGGCCATGTCGCCGGCGATCAGCTGCTTATGGCTGTTGTTGAGATTATGAAGGATCATTTGCGAGAAACGGATTGGGTTGCCCGATATGGGGGAGATGAATTCGCGGTTATTCTACCGGGTTGTCCTGCGGATAAACTACTAGTGGTAGCTGACAAGCTGATGCGGGCATTGACCAAGCAGACCCTGGTCACGGAGGATGGACAGGACATGCCTATCCGAGTGAGTATGGGCGGAGCCGTCTTTCCCGACACAGTCGGGCGCTCCGCCAAAGCCATCGATCTGCTGCAGGCGGCGGACCTGGCCGAGCGGAGTGCTAAGAAGGCGGGCGGTTCTCAGTTTGTTCTAATGCAAGAGTCACAGAATGGGGTTGAATAGGGATCATTCAAGCCGCTGACAGTTTTGGATAGGTCGGGCAAGGATAGATTTAAAGGCACGCATTTAGGATGAAGACAGATTCTAAATATTATGCACTTTTCGACTATTTGCGTCATTCAGACGGGACGGAAGTAACGCTTTCGTTCAGCAAGATCGAAGCCTTAATTGAAAGCAAACTTCCGCCTTCTGCTCGATCTACCCGTGCTTTCTGGAGCAATCGCGTGCAAGGCGGGCTGCAAGCCGCGGCCTGGCTTAAGGCCGGATATCGAGTAGTCAAGTTTGATTTGCAAAAGGGAAAGATCAAATTTCGGAGATTGAAGATGCGCTATAGTGCGCGGCCGGCAAATACTACTCCCCGTTGGGATGGGGAGATGGTTCGTTCCCTGCGCTCGCATCTGAATATGAGCCAGGTTGAATTAGCAGAAATCTTGGGAGTGCGCCAACAGACTATCAGCGAATGGGAAACTAGCGCATATATGCCGACTCGTAGCCGATCTAAACATCTGACTATGGTCGCAGAGCAGGCGGGCATTTATATAGCAAAGGGCGATAGTCGAAATTTAAAATGAGAGTGTTGACAAAGTATACGTTACCGTGTAAGATGTCAATATAATCAATAAAATTTAGGCGTGAGAAAGCGTCTGGAGCTGCAATCAGGGGGGAGCAGCCGCAGACGCTTTTTTACCTTTAAAGATACTAAGAGGGTTTATGAGAAAAAGCCAGGAAGGCTATCCAACGCGGGTTGCATACTTTCACTTGCTGCACGGTTCTTCACTGGGTCATTTGCTTAGGCAGGCAATCCGTTGGTGCCGAATCAATTCTGGATTCTCTAAGGAGAAGACTATAGGGCGGCGAATGGAGATACATGATTGCATGCGAGCTGGGCATCTCACAAGCTAGATATTTTATAGGTTTGACGGCTTGTGGCAAGGATAATTTCTCTTGAAATTGATATAGACGGCGGAAAAGGCGCTACAAAGGGATTAGCTTTTGTATGTTTCCAGGAATCGGCGCAGCACACTTTGCAGGATGCCGCCATGGCGGTAGTAGCTGATCTCAATCGGTGTATCGATGCGCAACCGGGTCCAAAAGTTGGAAATCGAGCCATCTTCTCGGATGGCTTGAACGGCGATTCTGCTTCCGGGTTGCAAGTCTTGGTCGATTCCAAGAATGGAGTAGATTTCACGGCCAGTTATGCCGAGGGCTTTAATTCCCTCACCAGGCATGAACTGGAGCGGGAGCACGCCAATGCAAACAAGATTTGAGCGATGGATGCGTTCAAATGATTCAGCGATGACTGCCTTTACGCCGAGCAGCAATGTGCCTTTAGCAGCCCAGTCACGTGATGAGCCGGATCCATATCCTCTACCGGCTAGAACTATTAAAGGAATACCCTGCTCCTTATAACGTATGGCGGCGTCATAAATGCTCATTTTTTCATTATCAGGGAGATAGAGGGTGACGCCGCCTTCGCTGCCTGGCAGAAGAAGATTCTTGAGATGGATATTGGCGAAGGTGCCTCGGGTCATTAACTGATCATTTCCACGACGCGAGCCGTAGGAATTGAAGTTGCATGGCTTGACGCCGTGTTCAATCAGATAGCGACCGGCCGGGCTATTGGCCGGGATGACGCCTGCTGGCGAGATGTGATCCGTGGTTACCGAATTTCCTAATAAGACTAAAACCCGGGCGGCCTCGATAGAGGGTAGACGCGGTGGTCTTGGTTCCAAATTGGCAAAGAAAGGCGGGTTTCGTAGATAGGTCGATTCTGGATCCCAGGGGTAAAGATCGGCGTCCGAAATATGAAAGGAGTTCCATTTTTCATTATCGGTGAAGATATGAGAATAGCTGTCTTGAAAAATCGCCGGATGGATGGTGTGTTTTATTATGGTCTCGATTTCAGCTTGGCTTGGCCAAATATCTTTGAGGTAAACAGCTTTTCCCTGGGCATCTAGACCGAGCGGCTCATTGAGTAGGTCGATATCAATCGTACCAGCCAGTGCATAAGCAACAACCAGAGGCGGAGAGGCCAGATAATTGGCGCGAACATATGGATTGATGCGCCCTTCGAAGTTCCGGTTGCCGGAGAGCACGGCAGCAGCGACAAGATTCGCTTTGTTGATAGCCTTTGCTAATTCGCCGGGCAGCGGACCGCTGTTGCCGATGCAGGTTGTACATCCATAGCCGGCGATATTGAATCCGAGCTTGGCAAGCGGATCGAGTAAGCCGCCTGCGCGCAAATATTCGGTGACTACTCGTGATCCCGGGGCAAGGCTGGTCTTGACCCATGGTTTTACTCGAAGGCCAAAATCCATAGCCTTCTTGGCCAGCAAACCGGCACCAATCATGAGGCTGGGGTTAGAAGTATTAGTGCAGGACGTGATCGCGGCAATAACAACTGCCCCATGGCCGATTTGGGCGCTGCCGCCACTAGTAGAAATGAATTCGGTGTGCTTTAGATCGTTTGCTGCTATTTCAAAGCCGTCATTGTGCTTAGGTGTCGATAAAGAAATTCTAAAGGAGGGTTTCATTCGATCAAGAGGAATACGATCATGAGGGCGCTTCGGTCCGGCAAGGCAAGGTTCAACTGTGGACAGGTCAAATTCGAGAGTTTCGCTGTATATTGGCTCCGGCGTATCGGCTGTACGGAAGAGCCCCTGTTCTTTGGTATAACGTTCCACAAGTTCGATTAAGGTGGGGTTTCGACCTGTCAGACGCAGGTAGTTTAATGTTTCATCATCAACCGGGAAGAAGCCCACGGTAGCGCCATATTCGGGGGCCATATTGGAAAGAGTTGCGCGGTCGGGGAGGGGCATTTTAATTGCACTTGGGCCAAAGAATTCCACGAATTTGCCAACGACTCCATGATTGCGAAGAATCTGGGTTACCCTCAGAACGAGATCGGTAGCATTGGTTCCCTTAGGTAATTGGCCGATCAGACGGAAACCGACTACCTCCGGAGCAGGCAGGATTAACAATTCCCCCAATAGGGCTGCTTCAGCTTCGATACCGCCTACACCCCAACCGAGCACGCCAAGGCTATTAATCATTGTTGTGTGTGAATCTGTTCCGATAACGGTATCCGGAAACGCGAGGATGGAGTCATTTATCCGCCTTTGCTGTACTACTGGGGCCAGATATTCAAGATTAACCTGATGAATAATCCCAGCACCGGGCGGAACCACGCGCAAATTGGCGAAAGTCTGCTGGCCCCAACGCAAGAAGCGAAATCGCTCGGCATTGCGCCGGAATTCAATTTCGCAGTTAAGTCGCAGCGCTTCGGGTGAGCCGAAATAATCAACCTGGACGGAATGGTCGATCACCAGATCGACAGGTATTCGAGGGTTTATCTGTTTCGGGTCTTCGCCTAGGCGGGCAAGTGCTTGGCGCATTGAAGCCAGATCTACTAAACATGGAACGCCGGTAAAATCCTGCATGATTACCCGCGAAGGCCGGAACGGAATGTTGATCTGCCTGATTGGATGAGGTTGCCAGGCAGCGAGCGAAAGGACATCCTCTTCTCGTATCTGGCGGTTATCGACCTGGCGGAGGATGGATTCGAGAAGGATCCGAATTGAAAAAGGCAGATGTTCGAGAGAGGTTAGTCCCGCTCTTTCAAGAGCTTCTAATCGATATATCGTGTAGTTTTCAGCTGGAGTGTACAGAGTGGCAAGAGATTGAAATGGATCAAGAAGCATTGTCATCTCTAGAACTCCTGTGGCATGAAGTGACTTATAAATGAAACTCATCAGGATTATGAATGGAAGTCCGCCGAAAATTCAAGAAACTTTGGTGACGGTTAAATCCTAGATTTGAGTATAGCTCAAATTCACTCCGTACTGTATACATATTCTTGGATAAGCGCATACAGCCTTGCTCATGCCTGAATGTTAATTAAAATGCATATGCCAGAGAGCAAGATATGATTTCTCTTTTTCAACACTCTCGCATAGAGATACTTGACTTATTCATGGCTGAGTATTGATTAAGAGCCAGACGGGTTGGATTTCCTCAACCTTCTGGCTCTTCTTAACTCTTGAAATCGTTATAAAAATCCAGAGGATTTTACCCCTGGGATGTAAATATACTAATCCAGCTCTAGCGACTTGTAGATCGCATCAAAGACTTTGTTCTCCTGCATAAGGCTCATGAAGGCTTCGAGCTTTTCAGGCTGGCCGAGACGAGTCTTGCCATAAACCTTTTCAATAGTGTTGATGGTGCTCATGGTATTTTCTTTGACCAGGAGGATCGGAACGTTCAACGCTTCGGCTTGTTTGATAACCAGTGAACTGGGATGCAAATTCCCGGTCAGAATCAGTGCCGCGGTTGATGTATCGAGCGCAGCAAATTGAATATCGGCCCGGTCACCGCCGGTAATCACGGCCTTGTTCTGCTGGCGACGGAAATGGGACAGCGCGGCTTCAAGTGTCATTGCCCCTACCGCGAAATTATAGATCAGCACTCCTGGGTCCACGTTCTTGGTTAGGACCTCTGCATGCAGCGAGCTAATTAGTTCATTGACGCTTATCGCTGACAGGCGCGGTTTCGCAGGAAGCATGCCATGTACGCGGATTCCCTTTCTCTCCAGATATGGATAAGCATAATTCTTGACAAAATCGCGTTCTTCATTAGGAATTTGATTTATGATTACACCCAAGAATTGTTTCCCAAGGCGGTCTCTGGCATCCAGCGCGTCATCTATAAGCTGGTTCTCGTATCGATATTTAATTACAACCAAGGCGGAGATGCCTAATTCCCGCGTAAGGCGCAGATTGGAGATGCCCATCGCGCACCCTTCTTGGAGACTGGCGCCTCCTTCGAGTAGCAGGACATCCTTATCGCGGCCAACATTTTCAATGGTCTTGCGGATTTTATCGAGCGGATGCTTGCCGGGCGATGAAGATAAACGCTTGCGCAGGGCGGAAGGGGTTATCAAAACAGGCGAAAGAGTAATTGGATCCTCATTTAGGTTGAGAGTTCGTTGGACGAATGCGGCGTCTTCATCAACGAGTGTACCCTCTGCCGTTCGCCAGGTCTGGGTGCTTATAGGTTTGAGGTAGCCCACTTTATAACCGTCAGATTGCAGGCGTTTTCCGATGGCGAGACACACAGCCGACTTGCCCGAGTAAGGTTCCATCGACATGATAAAAAGAGTTTTCATCTTTTTTGTGTTCTCCTTTCTAACTCGGAAAGGCAAGCTTCGCCGGATTATGCGGCCGCCTCCTTTTCGGGTTTAAGAACAAGCCGCATATCAATTGCGAATCCGCCTTTGTTCTCTTCATACAGAATAAAGGGGTTGATGTCGAGCTCAGCGATTTCCGGGAAGTCGGTAACGAGCTGGCCTACCCGCATGATAGTGTCAATTAGAACTTTCTTATCGGCGGGCGGCTTGCCGCGCACGCCCTCGAGCAAAGAGCGGGTGCGGATTTCATAGATCATTTGCTCAGCCTCGCGTCTGGAGAAAGGTGCAATGCGGAAAGAGACGTCTTTGAGCACTTCAACAAAGATGCCACCCAATCCGAAGGTCACCAGCGGACCGAATTGTGGATCCTGATTCATGCCAATCAAGATCTCGAGACCTTCCGGAACCATTTTCTGCACAATACATCCCCAGATCTTCGCGTCGGGAACATACCGTTTTGCGCGGTAGGTGATCATATCAAAGGCATCCTGTACTTCGGATGCGCTCTTAAGGTCTACTTTAACCCCTCCGACGTCGGTCTTATGCAGAATATCCGGCGATGAGATCTTGAGCACAACCGGGAACCCAATTTTTGTAGCTATTTCGGCTGCTTCGTCAGCGGATGCGGCCAATTCGGCTTCCGGAATTGGCAGCTTATAGGCTTTCATGATTTCGCGCGATTCGTAATCGCCAATTGTCAATCGATTCTCACTGAGTATTCGATCGAATACGCTGCGTACAACCGCCTTGTCAACATCGAAGGTTTCGTATTCCGGAATTGGCTCAGCCCGGTATTGGCGATATGTGCTCATAGCCTTGAAGACTTTCGCCGCTCTTTCTGGGAATGGGCAGTTTGGCACATTGTTGGCTTTAAAAACCTCAGAGCCTTCATTTACGCGTGCTTTGCCCATCCAGCATCCCATAAGCGGGATTTTGGAGGTTTTAGCCAGATCGACCACGACCTGAGCGGTTTCCTTGATATCGGTGACCGCCTGCGGAGTCAGGATGACAAGTATTCCATCGACATTTGGATCTTTCAGGATGCGCTTGATTGCAAAGCTGTAGCGGTCGGAACGAGCATCTCCGATGACGTCGACCGGATTGGCGGCGCTGGCTGCATCTGGCAGGAATTTCTCAAGATCTTTGATGCATTCATTTTCAAATCGGGCCAGTTTAAGTCCAGAACGTTCGAGCGCGTCTGTAGCCAAGATGCCGGGCCCGCCGGCGTTGGTGACTATCGCGATCCGGTCGCCCTTTAGCGGCGGAAGGTAGCTAAAGCCGCGAGCGTAATCGAACATATCCTGAAGCGAATCGGCTCGGATGACGCCGGCCTGGCGAAAAGCAGCCTTGTAGGCCTGCTCGGACCCGGCCAGTGAGCCAGTATGTGAGACAACCGCACGTGCGCCGGATTGGGTGATGCCTGATTTGACCGCGATGACCGGTTTCTTTTTGCTAACTTCACGGGCAACCTTAATGAACTCCTGCCCATCAGGCAAAGCTTCGATATAGGCCAGGATGACCTTAGAAACCGGGTCATCGGCCCATGCACGGAGCAGGTCGGCTTCATCTATATCGGCCTTATTGCCAAGCGAAACAAACTTGCTCAAGCCTAGCTCGCCGCCCATTGCCCAGTCAAGGATTGCTGTGCCGAGGGCACCAGATTGAGACATGAAAGCCATTGGTCCCTTGGGCGGTGATCCGGCCGAGAAGGAAGCGTTTAGCGGGGTCGTGGTATCGATCACGCCAAGGCAGTTTGGCCCGACAACTCGAATGCCGTATTGCTTGGCGATATCGATAACTTCGAGTTCGCGTTCCAGGCCCTCGCGGCCCGATTCGCGAAATCCGGCCGAAATAATGACGACTGCGTTGATTCCTTTTTCGCCACAGGATATCATCGCATCAGCAACGAATTTATCGGGAATAACAATTACCGCCAGATCTATCGGGCCAGGGACATCCTGAACAGAAGGATGAGTCGGAAGATCAAGGATTGTGCCAGGCTTTGGATTGATCGGGTAGACCTTGCGCGTATCCGAGAGATAGCCACCCTTGATCAAGTTTTCGACAATTGAATAGCCGAGTTTAATGGGATTGGTTGATGCACCGATAACAGCAACTGCACGGGGATTGAAGAATGCTTCGATTGACACTAGAAAAGCTCCTATTTGCTAATTTAGGCGAGAAACAGGCCATCCGGAGGCAAAAAAGGTAAGTCGCGAATTGGATTGTCTCCATCGGCCAGGGTTCTCGAGGTGCGAGCGCTTGCCAGGATGATTATCTCTCCGTGGCTATCCGAATCGGATCTAAGGAGGAAATGCCGTAGATGAGATTTCAAGAAACGGATAAAGTCGCCCGCATTTGCTTAAAATGGTTCTTCTTATTAAGTGTGATATCTTCCTTCGATTATGTTTATGTTCAGTTTGATAGCTTAATCTAGTCGCTGTGTGAGGTCAAGTTAAAATGTCAGTACTTGCTGGTGAGTTCTCTCCGTAACGCAACTTAGCATATATGCAGCAGAGGATGTTGAAAAATCCATTTGCCCATAAGAAGAACGGCTCGGGGGAAAAAGTCAGAAAAACCGCCAATATGCGACGCTAACTGTAATTCGTTTAAGGGCAAAGCCGGTATGCTTCGCAAACGAAGCCTATTGACTTTGCGAAGGGAGCATAAATCTGCCGTAAGATAAGGCCAAGCCAGCTGATTCATTAATATGCTATGAGTCTACTGGAAAAAGCAGCCAATAAGAAAGAGAGTGTTGAAAAAGAGGAATCATGAGAAAAAGCCAGGAAACCCAACAACTTGCTGTAGGGATGAGTGGAAAGTGTGGGTTTGGGAGCTGCCGCCCCCATTATAGCTTTTTCCTTAGAAGAAGGGGCTGTCTGAAAAGTCGAAAATCGCGATTATCATCCCCATCAATGAGCCAGATTCTGTAATAATCAAGCATAAACTCCCCACTTCGCGACTAATTTACTCAGTGCAATTGGGCCAGCTCTCTACCGACCTGCCTTTTGGAACAGCCCCTTCTTCACTTATGGCTTTTTCCTTGGAAGAACCCCGCAGCTTGCTGCGGAGTTCTTCACTTGCCGAAATGATGGTATAGTGTTGTTCTATGCAATGATACCGAGCGCCAATTATTGGTCATTCGGCAGCCGGGGATATTTTACCGTGATTGGCCATTTATCCTGATAACAACAATCAAGCCGCGGTCGATACTCAATCTATAGCACCATCGCAATTGTGTAGTAGACCGATAAAGAAGAAGCGCTGAAAAGTGGATATCAGATAGTCAGCGCAAGCGCATCAGCTAAAACAGATTGGATATGGAGTACGGGAATGCCGACGATTGAACAAGCTAGAGCTTGGTATAACCAGAACGACCCGGTGCATGGTTTTGATCATGTTCTGCGCGTTTTGCACTTGGCAGAGCGATTAGGGAGGGCGGAGGGAGCCGATCTAGAGATTCTGCAAGCTGCGGCCCTTTTGCATGACGCCATCGGCGCGGCGCCTGAAACTGCCGAGTATGTATCAGAAGCCCACGATTTAATGCCAGGCGCAGTTGGCAGAAAAGATCACCAACATGCGTCGGCGGCCTTCGCTCATAAAATCCTTGCGGATGAGGGCTGGCCAAAAGAGCGAATCGAAAGAGTAGTCGAATGCATTCAGGCGCACCGCTTCCGTGGCACGATAAAACCGGAGAGCTTAGAGGCGAGAATCCTATTTGATGCCGATAAATTAGACGTAGCTGGCGCTTTTGGCGCTGCACGCACGATCGGCTACGCGGTGCAAGCAGGTCAACCAATCTTTGCTGATCCTTCCGAGAGATTTTTGAAAACTGGAGAAACCGGGCCGGACGAACCGCACAGCGCATATCATGAGTATCTCTTCAAATTGAGACGGATTCCAGAACGTCTGCATACTCCATTGGC
>DAOVFE010000013.1 GCA_030673085.1 Anaerolineales bacterium
CTTTGCGTTGGAGGTTACGAAGCATACGTTGCTTGAGAAGAGCTTCCTGTTTCTCTATGGATGAATTGCCTTGGCAATGGTTGGCTTGCTGCGGGTTCTTCATATTCCCTGCGAGTTGAACGCAGCAAAGCCCGACTGAATGGAGAGATGGAGGTTGGGGGTGCGAGTCACCAAGAGTACATTTTTTGCTTTAATGAACTTTATGGGTTCTAAAGATCAAGTTCAGTGCGAGTTTGGTCTTTGCCGGTTGATTTTGCGAGGGATTGGGCTTGGTCTGCACGGGAGAGTATGTCGTCAATCGAAGTGTCATTATTACGAAGGATGCCTATTCCGCTGCAAAATGTCAATCCTGGCAGTACCGGATTTAGCTGATTGCCATAAGCTGTGATTGCCTTACGCAGCTTATTAGCGACATGACCAGCGCCTTGGAGATTCGTTTCTGGCAGCAGAACAGCGAATTCGTCGCCTCCAACGCGGGCCAAGAGGTCGGTAGCGCGAAGAACCGCCTTCATCGAGCGGGCAGAGCCTCGCAGAATCTCATCACCAAACATATGTCCATAGCGGTCGTTGATCTTTTTAAGTCCATCTAGATCAATGTAAATCAGAGTCAAGGGGCGTTGATAACGGCGAGCGCGGGCATATTCACGATCAAGAAGCTCGATCAAATAGCGGCGATTCGCCAGCTGAGTTAATGGATCCGTATGCGCCAGACTCGTAAGCTGCTCGGTTCGCATATGCAACATTTCCAGGGATGCCTGGATATTGTGTGAAAGGCGATCGATTAACGAGGCCATACCGAAGAGAAGGAGGAAATTGGTAAGGAGGAAAATCGCCCCCGAAAGCGGGTCGAAAATAATGCTGGCATCGCCAATGTTAGCATTTGTTATAAGCCAGGCCAGGATCAAGATCAGCATCATGATTGCGGCCGCAATATAAGCTATGCCGCCGCCGATAATTGTGCCAAGGGCGACGATGACAAGGATGAAAATTGGGCTGACGAAATAAATGTATGTAGGATAGATAGCCAATAGACTAACGGTTAATAAGAAATAGGCGATGGAGATAAGATAGCCGGCGTTAATTATGCGGTCATGTTGAATCAACCATCGAGTATAGTTCCCCAAAAGCGCTATGAAGCCAATGGCGATAAGGTTGTATGCTATACCTCTCGGAAGTGCCTTTGATGAAAAAAAGGGGAAGGCAAAATAGGCCAGCAGCCATGTGGCCAGCGCCGCGAAGAGTAATTTGACAAGCAATGTAGCAAGCCGATTTCGATAAAGCCGTTGTTCGGGTCCAATTCGGGGTCGGAATGTAAATTGCAGGTGTCTTTTCATGCCATTAAACTCGCGAGAGATATTTGATATTTCTTCGACAAATATAAAGACGGGCTTATATATATTTTAGCTTGATTTGCTAGAAATTGCATATTCCGATTAACGAGAGTGTTGAAAATGAGGAATCATGGTAAAAAGCCAGGAAACCCAACAGCTTGCTGTGGAGATGAGCGGAAAGTGGGGGTTTGGGGGCTGCCGCCATATATTAGCTTATTCCTTGGAAGATGCCCAGCAACTTGCTGCGGGGTTCTTCACTGCCAGTCGAAAAGAATATAGCCGCGGTGTCAGAATAAATCTTGATACCTGTGCCCATTGAATAACCTGCGTCTGGAACGTTACTCAGGAAGAGCCGTAATGAACTGTTGATAGAAGTCTGAATGGACTCGAAAACCCCAGGGGATACTCTTCCATGGTTCGGGGACAGTGTAGAGCCCCACCCGAGGGCCAGTGATAATCATTTTCTCCGGAACCTGTGGGTATCGCTCAATAAAGATATTCGAATCAGGCATGCAGATATCATAGCCATCGAACTGGCTATCAATATTCAACGCCTGGCAGAGCTTGGCCGGGCCGTTGGTGAGCTCTAATCTGGGCCGATTCCTGCGGCGGGTCAGCATTACTTCGATACCTTCATACGGCAATAGCGCTCGGATCAGGGTGGCGGCAGGGACACTCTCCTGTTCAGTCACAATGTTCAGCATCCAATGCATGCCGTAGGTGAAATAGACATACAAATGACCAGGAGGCCCCCACATCGATGAGTTTCGTTTCGTCCGGCCGGCGCGGGCATGGCAACCGAGGTCCTCTGTTCCAATATAGGCTTCGGTTTCAATGATGAATCCAGCAAGGCGCGGCTGGCCCTTCTCGATGCGTACCAGGCACTGGCCTAGCAATTTTCGAGTGATAGTCAGCGTATCTTGAACGAAAAAGCCTCGTTCCAGTCGGGTTAAAGCGGACATAATCAGGATTCTAGTCGAGCTCGGACAGAGATCAACCTCTTTGGGAGGGTGTTTTGAATATGAGAGATTAATTATTAATGAGTCCGCTGAAAAAAGCAGCCAACTGTAGGGAAAATGCCTTTCTCGCGTTTGGGGTTTTTTCAGTGCAATCAACAATATGATGTTATGTATGAAAGCAGAATTTGCTTGCGTCTTATTCTAGCTCAGCCTTGGGATGTTGAAAGCGTGTATCTTTTGCCGCCATTAATGCCAGACCAGCTTCCAGGCTGACGCGGGGCTTGTATCCGAGCTTCTGGTGCGCCAGGGAAATATCGGCGCACATTCGTGAAGGGCCCGGATCCTGATCTTCAATGTAGATCCATTCAGCTTCTACTCCTAGGGTTTCGATCACTGATTGGGCTAGCTCGCGAATACTGGTTTCAACACCGCTGCCAATATTGATTACTTGCCGGTCGACTGTGGGCGCAGTAGCAGCGGCGACCAAGGCATCGACTACATCATCGAGGTAGACGAAGTCGCGAGTTTGGTTGCCCTTGCCGTGAAGCACGAGAGAGCCTCCTCGAGCTGCTTGACGAAGGAAGTGGGGAATGACCGGGGGGTGAGAAGGCGGCAGCGGCTGACTAGGCCCGTAGGCATTAAATACTCGCAAGGCAACGGTTTCAATGCCCCAAAGTGCTCCAATTGTGCGTACATAATGCTCTGCAGATAATTTAGAGACGGCGTAAGGAGATCGGGGATCGGCAGGAGTTGCTTCGGAAAGCGGTTGCTCCTTCTGAGTGCCATATACGGCACCAGACGAAGTCAGGACCACCCGCTTGACGCCTACATCCCGCATGGCCTCCATCAGGCTCACAGTGCCGCCGACGTTGACGGCGTTATATTCGCGTGGGTATAGAATCGATTCAGGGACAGATACTCTGGCAGCCAGGTGATATACACAATCGATATCTTGTAGCAGCGTCCATAATTTGGGCCGATCAGCAACATCGCCTCGAGTGAAGTGCACATCCGGGCGAAGACGCGCGGGATCCCCGGCCGATAAGTCATCTAGCCCGCGAACAAGATGACCTTCTCGAGCTAAACGATTTGATAACGCCGAACCAAGGAAACCAGCCGCACCGGTGATAAGAAAGTTCATTAGTGTTTATCTAAAAACGGCCGCAATGATTCCGGCCGGATGAAGTTTCGTGATTATAGCACAGGCGCGTGAACATGCGCGTTTTTTAGTGGCTATGGTAAGATGCGAGTATGTCATTGAAACAACTGGTTAGAACTTCCGGCCGATGGCTTAGGCGTCTGATTTGGATGCTTATATTTTTAATACTGATTACGCGCAGCAGCATAGCATTACGGGATCCAGTTGAACAAGTTCGTCGTTATACTCGGCAGATTGAATTCAATTTTGTGGCCTGGACGGCTGATGCGCTGGGAGTGAAAGTAGGACAATTCAGTCTTGGGGTTAGTCACTATCTAAAAGCCACGGACCGGGATAATTTGGTCCGAGAGTTCTTTAATTTGGTGGGCGAGATTCACCAAGTTGAAGGTGAAGTTGAAGTTATTTATGGCGATGCGAGTATAGCCGATCCGGATGAGCAAGCTATACCCTACCTTTCTGCGCTCATGCGGTTGCGGGCTCGGCGGTCCGAAATTCAGCCCATGGTCGAAGAGATCATGCAAGAACAAGTCTCGACTGTTTTGACCGATCTAGGATTGGGATTAGGTGGCGTCCCCATCCCGGCAGTTGAATTTCATTTTACAGAAACCCCGTATGCACTGATCGTATCGCCGCGAGCGATTATTCGCCAGGATGCTAATATCGATCTGGAAACGGATTTGACTCTCGAGGAACGGATCGAGCTTGAGCGTCGAATTGAACAGGGTTTAGATGTCTCGGCCCTGGTTGTTCCTATCGGCGGGATCGGCATTTATCCGACCATGGTGATGCAAAGTACAGCTTTCGTGTGGGTCATGGAAACTATTGTGCATGAATGGACACATAACTATCTTACACTGCGTCCGCTGGGAATTAATTATGACACCAGCCCAGAATTGCGGACGATGAATGAGACCGTTGCCACGATCATTGGCAAGGAGATCGGCAAGATGGTATTGCAACGCTATTATCCGGAGTTTGCTCCGCATCCAGCCCCAGAGGTTCCAGCGGAGCCTGAGCCAGAGGGACCACCGGCTTTCGATTTCCGAGCAGAGATGCGACAGACCAGAGTTACAGTCGACGCATTACTAGCGGAGGGGAAAATCCATCAGGCCGAGGCCTATATGGAGGAGCGGCGTCAATTATTTTGGGATAATGGCTATCACATAAGGCGCTTGAATCAGGCTTATTTCGCCTTTCATGGAGCCTACGCGGATCAACCCGGAGGAGCTTCTGGCGATGACCCGGTAGGCGCGGCAGTGCGAGCCTTGAGGGACCAAATTGACGATCCGATCAGTTTTCTTCGTACAATGTCATGGATGAACGATATTGGTGACTTGCAGCGAAAACTGATTGAGATCTCATCTGACCCGGCAGAATGACATGAAGTTATCATGCAGAGGTGGCTTCATGCCCCATTTGCCCGTATATTGGGGTGGAACCCTCTAGCATTCCTCAAAGTTTGCGGGGAGCCTAGGGATTGATGGAGCAGATGTCTTCGGCGCTGTAGAATTGATTAGCGTAGCCAAAATAGAGCGGTTCGAGGATTTCGGCCGAATGAGCAGCTATATATTCCTTGGCGACGCTGCAAGCGTTCACCAAGTCTCTGTTGGCCTGATAATTATCCCAAAATACGCTCGCCATTTCGGCATACGCGGCGCAGGGAGCAATAGATGGGCAAAGAGCTTGCAGGTCATTATAAGCCGTTTCGGCTGAAGCCATATCTTCTATCTGAAGATAAACCAGCATTTTTTGGAAGAATGAATAAGCAGCCAGACTGGATCGCTCTGTTTCCGGATCGAGCCAATCATTCAGGTTATTATCCTCGATAACTCGATCATATAGCGCTAGCGCCTGGATGAACTCTCCAAATCGGGAGGCATGGTCTGCATCGCAGAGAACATGAATGCGGTAGTTCGATGCCAGTTGTTTTTCGCCCGAAACAAGAAATGATTGACTCTCGGCATTCCATCTCCAAAAGCGAGTAAAAGGGCGGAAAGGTCCTGCCCCAACAGAGCCAAAGCCGGTAGCAGTAATGGCGATCTGAGATGTTCCATCTGATTCAGGGCCGATAACTTCGACAGTTGGATATGGTAGATCGTCTGTTTTGCCCTGAAGACAATTCTCTAGCATCGTATTTTGCCATCGAAGCAGCTCGACCTGTTCACAGCAAGTATGTGCTCCACAGTGTGTTTGGCTAAAGAGCAATTCGGGGATTCCATCGCCGGTGAGATCTTGAGCGGTATATATGCGCGGATTATAAAGATCGGTCAGGATTGGAGCGGCATAGCTCAATTCGTAGCGATGATCATTGCAAATAAAGAAAAAAAGCGCTCCTGGGGGCATCAGCCCAGGACTGTCTGGTTCTACGATGACAACTGCAAGATCGTCCAGGTCATCGCCGGTAAAATCATCTATTATCAGGCCTGGTCCCTGTGCTGGCAGCGCGGCGTTTTGAGTAAGAGTCGACCGCAGTTTGGGGATCGAACCGCCGGCATTAAGGTAAACCAACAAATCGGGACCTGCCGTCCCGGGTGAATGGAGATCAGGCATGGCGGGTGATCCGGGCGAAATGATGCATGCTCCCGTCGGGCCTGGCGTTTCGATCGTTTTGCTTGTCGGAGTTGATTCGTCTCCTGGTTTCTCCTCCGTTGGTGGCGGCGGGGAGGCTAAAAAGAATCGAGGACTGCATGCGAGCATCGCGGCAATTATGATCAGAAAGGCAATTACAAGATGATGTTTCTTCATGGCTGATTGGCTTTGTGGAATATGAGTCAGATTATTAGGAGTGTAAGCCATAAAGACCTTCCTTACAATGATGCGCGCTTTGATGCGCGCTTTGAATGGAGTCCTGCAAATGGGATATGTATAGTTCAAAAGCTATTGCAGAGTGATCGATACAAGGATCTGCGAGCTGGAGTTGCAATTTATAATTTAGGTAGGCCTTATAAATGAGGTTAAGGATCTCCAAGCTGAACGGCTTAGGGAATCGCCGGCAGGAGCCGATAAGCCATAGTGGCCATGTCGAGCGTTTTGAAAGAGATAAATGGCCAATTTTAGCGGCAAGTTAGTCGAGAATCCGTAGAATGCCGTATACTGAAAGAGATGGAACTAGCATTTCTTCCCGGTCAGCAGCCAATTCGGCCAGGTCCACTGGCACGTTTCCTGCCGCCGCTTGAGGAAGGCGCAATCGCTCATGCAGTGGCTGAATGGAGCGCGCCGGGGGAACTGATACTTGACCCTTTTGGCAACTCTCCCAGATTGGCAATCGAGGCTGCCCTGGCTGGGCGGGCGGTTCTTGTTACGGCCAATAATCCAATTATCCGCTTCGTTCTTGAGAAAAGCGCCAACCCTTTTACGATGCAAGAGCTGCAAACTGCTTTGGCACGACTGGCCGCTGTGCCTAAAAATGGAACTCGGCTTGAGCCATTCCTGCTTGATCTGTATCGAACCGAGTGTGAGCGGTGCGGCGAATCGGTTATTGCTGATTATTTTGTTTGGGAGCGAGATGCGCAAGGGCCGGTGCTAAAGAGTTATACTTGCCCAAAATGTAATTTCAGCGGTGAGATAAAAACCAGCCTGAAAGACCGGCAACGGGTTCAGACCTATAGCCGGCATCGTCTACAGCGAGCATTGGCCCTGGAGCAGATTGCACAATCTGGAGATTCATACCGGCGATCAGCAGAAGAAGCTTTAGGAGTCTATCCCCCTCGCGTATTGTTTGCCTTGGTTACTTTATTGAACAAATTGGAGCAAATCAGCTTTTCCCCTCAACTCGATAGCGCAGTACGAGCATTGATGCTTTCGGCTTTTGATCAAACTAATGCTCTCTGGAGTTATCCGGAAGGCAGTCGCAGCCGGCCGCTCCAGCTCAGCATTTCACCCCGCTTTCGTGAGATCAATGTATGGCGGTCCTTAGAGCAGGCTATTGATCGTTGGGCAATGAATGATCCAGCAATTGAAGTCGAGTCTTGGATTCCAGGCGCATCTATTTTGCCGGGCAGGATTGCCTTGTTTCCGGGACCGGTGCGAGCATTGATGCCGGCTTTAAAACAAGCGCCAGTTCGGTTGGTGCTTGCAGCCTTGCCGCGCCCTAATCAAGCTTTCTGGACACTGGCAGCTTTATGGGCTTCCTGGCTCTTCAGTCGAGAGAAAGCGGCGCCAATCCGGGTGGCTCTACAACGACGGCGTTATGAATGGGCCTGGTATGCAGGCGCTTTGGGGATATCCCTGGCCAATCTGGCAAAGGCTGTAGGGCGAAATACGCCGGGGCTAATTTTTATCCCTGAGGCAGAGCCAGCATTTATTATGGCTGGCGCAGTTGGTCTGCAGGCGGCGGGTTTTGCTTGCACCGGCTGTGCTCTGCGGGTGGAGGAAAGACAAGCATTGTCAAGCTGGCTGGCTGATGTGGGCCAGAAGCCTGTAACGCCGGATATGCGGCTTGACAACCGCGTCGCTGACGCCATGCGGAGTATACTTTTGCAGCGGGGAGAGCCAGCCTCCTATCCGCTCATGCATGCGGCCGCATGGACAGCACTGGCAAGTTGTGGGCAAGTAGCTGGTCATTGGAAGAGGGCGCGAACACGGGCGATCGGAGAAATAGATAATGCGATCGAAACATCGCTGGTAAATAGCTGGAAGTTTGTTCGATTAGATCGTGGCTCGGAAATCGAGCGTGGTGTTTTTTGGCTTACTAATCCAGGTGAGGCTGAAATACCCTTGAGCGACCGGGTTGAAAAAGCAGTAGTAGGGATACTGCGTCAAGAGGACGGCCTTAGCGAGTTGGAGCTTGAAACGCGTATATGCTGTCAATTCCCTGGGTGGCTTACCCCCGAAAGGCGCTTGATCCGCGCCTGCTTGGAGTCATATGCTCATTGGAATGTTGATGAGGAACTCTGGCGTTTTCGGAAGGAAGATCAAGCGGAAGCGCGAGGGGCGGATTGTGCAGAAATTGAGGGGCTTCTTAAAAAGGCGGGAATACGTCTGGGCTATGATATCGACGAAGATGATTGGATCTCCTGGCGAGAAGACCGGGGAGTTCCCGGCTTTGTTTTCAAGGTAATGGAACGGGCATCGCTTGGAAGTGTTTATCAAGATGTTGGCGGAAAACAGGTGAACATTGTACTGCCGGGTGGGCGAGGACCATTGGTAGCCGAAAAAGTTCGACGCGATCCGCGGCTAAAGGAATGGCTTGGAGCCGGAACGCGTATTCTTAAGTTCCGGCATATACGCTTGCTCGCGGCTGATTTAACGTTGAATCGAGCAAACCTTACGAAGCGTTTGGCTCTCGACCCTCATAAAGATCGCGATCCTCAGCTTCCGCTTTTATAAGTTGAAGCTCTTACGTTCGCTGCTTCAGGAGTAACCAACTCCTGCTTCTCCAATCAACTGCGCTAGGAATACTCAGAAGACACATCTTAGATTGTTGTGAGAGGGCTGTCCGTGAGGATGGGTTTATATTTAATAACTGCTCTGAAAAAGCTCGAATGCGGCTGCTTTTTTTAAGTAGAATCATGCTTATATGCCAAGAAATCTAAGGGAAAGAACCCGGCTTATCTAGATGCTCGATTAGCGGAGCGGATTCGGGCTTCAATAATCGTCAAAGTATTAACGCCGGCTAAGGCGTTGGGGTGGGGGTTGGGGTAAGGCTGGGTGTGGATGTGGAGGTTGCCGACAGTGTTGGTGTGGGTGAAATAGACGGCGTCGGCGTGGCGGTGGGGGTTGGCGTAGAAGTCGCGGTTGTTGTTGGCGTCATGGTTGTCGTTGGGGTTGGAGTAGCCAAGTTGAGGTTTAGATGAATGCGAGCTTCGGCATTGCCTCCGTTTTTATTTCGCACGACCAGACGTAAAGTAATTGGTCCGTTCTCAATATCGGCCAGTTCCCAATCCTCAAGTTTCTCCGGCTTTTGGTATGCGGTATCGCTCCATTTGATCCGAATCCATTTATCGGGATCGAATCCGCGACCATACTGCAATACCCAATCCTTAAAATCTCCGGTGGCGCTGGCCTGGCCAAAGATCTCGACTGGCCCCTCGCTGATCATTGCCCCTTCGGATGGGCTGGTCAACGAGACAGTGGGTTGAGGGTCATCGGTGGCGCATATCTCGTCTGGGATGAAAAAGACCTTATCCTCAGGGAAATCCATTTCATCGGCCCAATCCTGACCATGCTTATCTTCCAATATCCATTTCCTGGCCCATGGATCGTTGACATTAAGGCCCAATTTTTCCTTCAGATGATCGGCGCATTCGGAGGAAGCCAGCTTTAGCGTCCAACTATCAATGTAGACTTGCTGCCATAGATCTTGTTCCTTTGGCAATGGCGGCTGATCGGCGGCAAAGATCTCGATTCGATGGGATGGACACCATTCGGATGGCTCAGCGCCCGAGACAGTACAGATTACATGTTCTTCGATTCCAAGTGGGCGAGTAAATGGAGTAGGTTGGCCTCCGGTTAGGCGCTGGACGGCATACTGCATGAACTTATTCCAGATAGGAGCCGCACCCGTCAATCCGGATGTGTTCTGCATGGGAGTGTAGTCAGCGTTTCCCACCCATACGCCAATGGTAATATCTGGCGTGAAACCAAGTGTCCAGTTGTCGCGGAAATCATTAGTGGTGCCGGTCTTTGCTGCCGCCTGAAATGGTAAGTTGAGGGCTGAGTTAGCGCCAAACATCGGCGTACGCGCCTGATTGTCGGAAAGGATATCAGTGATGAGGTAGGCATGCGTGGGTTGGATGACTTGCTCACCTTTGGGTTGATCGTATTGGTAGACGATCTCCCCGGTGTGGTCTTCAATGCGGGCAATGGCCACCGGTGGGATGCTTAGGCCATTGTTGGCATAGATGGTGTAGGCGCTGGTGAGTTCAAGCAATGTTACATCACCGCCGCCTAGAGTGAGTGATAAGCCATAGTCATCTCGATTAAACGTAGTTATGCCCATCCGGTTGGCGAAGGCTACTAAGCCTTCCTCTTCTGGCGTTGCCGGGTCGTCGTATATGCCAACAAAGTCCAGCGTTTTAACAGCTGGGACATTGAAAGAATTAGCAAGAGCAGATCGGACAGTCGCAGGCCCATGGAAACGGCCATCGTAATTAACCGGTTTATATGGAGGCCGAGGGTCGCTGGGATTGCCCGATGGCGGAAACTCGGATGGCACATCCCATATCAAGGTTGCCGGAGACCATCCCTTTTCAAAGGCGGCGGTATATGTGAGCGGTTTCAATGATGATCCGGGCTGTCGGGGCCGGATTGCCATGTTTACCTGACCATCGATTTCCTCATTATCAAAATCAGCCGACCCGACCAAGGCAAGAATCTCCCCTGTGCTCGGCCGGATGGCGACCAGCGCGCCAGTGGATACACGATGGTCGGCAAGCGACTCGATTTGCTCCTGTACGATTTGCTGTGCCTGCGCCTGCAGGTCGGGATCAAGGGTAGTATAGACAGTAAAGCCTGAGCGGTAGATTGTTTGTGGATCGTACATTTGCTCAAGCTCGGCCTTAATGAAGTTGACCCAATGCGGAAAACGCATGGGAAACGAAAGCGGTTTGAAGTCATAGTTAGTGATTTCTGCCGCGGCTGCACCGGCTTCCTCCGGTGAGACGCAGACGGGCTGCTGAGAATTACTGATAAGAATACAGCCTTGCTCTTTACTGGCCTCGACCATTAAGGTCAGCACCTGACGCTGGCGGTTTAGGGTTGCTTCACGATTGGTATAGATGTCATAAACTGAAGGGGCCTGACTAAGGCCGGCCAAGAAAGATGCTTGAGCCAGAGTTAATTTATCGGCGCTGGTAGCAAAGTAGGTCTGAGATGCAGCTTCAACCCCATATGCCAGGTTGCCGTAATTCCACTGATTGAGATAAAGCTCGAGAATCTCATCTTTTGTATAACGTCGGGTGACTTCAGCGGCAAGCAAGATCTCTCTGATCTTGCGTTTTGCGGTGCGGCGGGATGCCTCTTCGGGGCCTAGTAGCAGGTTGCGTGTGAGCTGCTGGGTAATGGTTGAAGCGCCGGATACGGTTTCGCCCTCACTCAGGTTCTGCCAGATGGCGCGGGCGATTGCAAGGAGATCATAGCCAGGATGGCTGTAGAATTGCGAGTCTTCTGTGGCAACCGTCGCTGCCACCATGTATGGTGAAATATCTTCTAGCTGCACATACGTGCGCCGGCCGGCTTGTGGATCGAGGATCTCATATAGCTGGTTGCCCTGGCGGTCAAGGATGCGGGTTGTCTCAAATTGAGCGGCGTGGGCGCGTAGATCTTCTACCGTGGGCAGGGTCGCCGCAATGGCGTTATATTGATAGATACCGTAGGAGGCAATTAAAATGATTCCAGCGAACAGGGCGAAGAGAGCTAGAATCGTCATTCGAATGAAACAGCCAAGCGGGCGTGACGGTCGATCCCGTCGACGTCTGGAAGCCATGCCGTTTGGTGGTGTGGGGCCAGACGGCGGAATATATGCTGCCTTGCCGACGCGAGTCGCCCCTAGGTCTCGCTCAGGGACCGGATGAATGAGATCCATTCCACTGGCGTCAATCGGGGGCGCCGGGTAGGGAGAACGGTTGGAGGCGCTGAATATGCTCGATCCCTGGGGAGGTTCAGTCACTGTTGGCATTTCATCCGCAGGTTTGCTTAAAGGTGGTCCATTCCATTGGGGTTGAGAGTCAGACGGTTGAGGCGAATGGGTTTGATGTGCTTTTAACTCATCACGATCGTCTTCAATTTCTTCACTCGTTTGGTCTTGAATCAGCTGGCGAAATCGGATGGTCCTCTCATTGTCCAAACCTTCCTGCTCATTGATGCCATCCTCAGGCGTTAAAGGAGCTTTTTCTGAGAAAGAATCAGCCATTTCCGATTCAGACATGGAATCGGATTCCCTATTATTCAAGTTTGAATCCTCGAATTCTTCATTCATCAAATGTGATTATAGCATGGGCAGCATTAGATTTGAGAATGTTGAGAAGCACATTTACCTGTAGAAAATTCTTGCAGATATTGGTGGAAGCGTCGTTTCTATCCTATATTAGCCATCTCCTTGGAAAAGATCCCCCCCTTTTACAACACTCTCCGGTTCTTCACTTTGAAAATCTCTTTGACCTTTCGCATGGCCTTCAATACAATTCAATTATGCGTGATTGGAATGTACCTGCAAGTGGGCCATTGTCCCTGCGAATCGCTGCGGATGCACGGTTAACGGTTCCGGATTATATAGATGACCAGATTTGGGAACTCACTCTTGCTGGGGGTGAACCGCCAGCAGTTGCCTTGCAAACCAGCTATGGGTTACGAGTACGAAGCATGCGGTTGTTCCCCGGATTTATGTGCAAAGACGTGCTAATTTCGGATCCTGCTCAATTTGCATCGGCTCCGGTTGTGCGCCGCTTCCTCCCTAATTACCTGCGAGTAGATTATTCGCCATTTGATGAGCTTGGAGTTGTGGCCGAATACTGGGTTCCAGATTCACATCGAGTCGCTGGTCGTTTTGTTCTCCGCAACAAGGGAAGGAGTCCTGTGTTAGTACGGTTGCGTTTGTATGCGCTGCTGAATCCCGGGGAGAAACCTCAGTCGATGAGTCCGGTTGATTATGGCGGAGTTAATGTACTGTCGGGCACAACTGCCGGCCTTGCACTGATACTCTTTCTAGGTGGAGGTGCGACAGTTGAGCAAGCTGCTTATCCTGCATTGGGGGTATCCTGTAGATTGCAGCCAGGCGCAGAAAAAAAGTTGATTTGGGCTCAAGCCGCTTTGCCGAAGGCAGAAGCTTCTTTTGAGGTGGCGCGCAATATTGCGTCAAGTTCGTGGGATAGCGAGATAGCCCATCTGGAGCTGTTGAATGAAGCCTGCGTAGATATCGAAACTGGCGACCCGGAATGGGACGTCGCGATGGCATTGTCGCAGAAAGTGGCACTGGGCAGTTTTATCGGTCCTACAAGATCATTGCCCTATCCTTCCTTGGTTAATTGCCGCCTGCCCGATCATGGTTACTCAGCAAGAGGGGACGGTCGGGACTATAACTGGCAGTGGAATGGACAGACAGCGGCGGATGCATTTCTTTGCCTTCCTTTAATCTTACCGGCTGCACCTGAGCTTGCTAAGGGCGTCATGCGAAACTTTGTTCATCGGCAGAGGGCTGATGGTTTTGTTGATCGAAAGCCGGGCCTCGGCGGACAGAGCGACGATACCCTTAGTCTGCCATTGTTAGCAGCAATGACTTGGAAGATATATAAGCATACGGAAGATCGGGTGTTTCTAGAAGAAATGCTGCCCTATTTGCTCAATTTCTTCGAAACGTGGTTTGGAAAAGATCACGATCGCGATCAGGATGGATTTCCAGAGTGGGATCATGTTCTTCAGGCTGGATTTGATAATTGGCCAAGTTTTGTTCGTTGGCATAAGTGGGGTCAAGGTTTGGAGATTTCGAAAGCCGAGACTCCAGACCTCGCTTCGTATCTCTATCGCGAAAGCAGAGCTCTGCAAGCAATGGCTCGCTGCCTGGGACGGGAAGAACTCTTACCTGATCTCAAATCGCGAGCGGATTGTTTGAGAGAGACGATAGAAGAAAGTTGGTCAGAGAAAAATTCTTGCTATCAACACCGAGATCGTAATACGCATATCACCGTAAAAGGCAAGGCGCTTGGCAAGGGTAAAGGCGAATTTATTCTTAAATTAGATCGCAGCTTTGATGAGCCTGTGCGGATTCTGGTGCGTGTTGTGGGAAAGGAAGAACTGTCGCGAAGGGCCACAGTATTTATTCATGGTCGAGGTCGCCGTGGTCGTGGTGGGGTTGAACGCATTTCAGATTCGCAATTTCAGTGGTTTTGGAATTATGGAACTGCTACCAGCGAGCGCACCTATTGTCGAATCGAGAAGATTGAGGTGCGGGGTTTAAGTAAAGAATTTAAAACCGAGATACGGACGGCGGATTTTTCTCGGCAGGATCAGACACTGCTCCTTCCACTTTGGGCGGGCATTCCTGAGACTGAGCGCGCAGAGGCATTAATCAAGAAGACATTGCTCGATCCGGAGCGCTATTGGCGATCTTCGGGTATTCCGCTTTGCCCAGCTTGCGATAAATCCTATGCGCCTGATAATCAAGATGGAGCCGGAGCGATAGCAATGCTCTGGAACGTAATGCTTGGAGAGGGATTGATCAATTATGATCACCGGCAAGAGGCGGCCCAGCTCATGCAGCGAATGATGGAAGTAATTGTTCATACCCTGCGTGAAGATAAGGCTTTCAGACAATTCTATGTTGCTGACCGGCCAGAAGGCATTGGCGATTATGATACGATCTCGGGCTTAGCACCGGTAGGTCTATTTCTACAGACGCTGGGCGTTCGCCTGATTTCACCTACTAAGATTAGATTAGAGGGGCATAATCCTTTTCCGTGGCCGGTAAGTGTGCGGTGGAAGGGATTGAAGATTCGACGAGATGGTAATATCTCGCAAGTGACCTTTCCCAATGGCCAAAGTATCCAAGTAACTGGCGAGGAACCGCAAGTGCTTGAGCAAGGGGGATAAATCGTCTGAGTCTCAGCATGTTATAATTTCGATCTAGATGGGGTCAGCATTGATATTTGGATGGAAATGAGTTGTCTTACAACGACAATGATATGATAGCGCTGCAATCAATCCTTTTATGGGTCTACTGAAAAAAGCAGTCGCCAGTAGAAAATGCACTTTCTCAAATTTGAACTTTTTTGGGCGTAGTCATTTATGTAATCAAAATCTTGGAATAGCGCGGTACTTCCCTCAGGGTGAACCCAGG
>DAOVFE010000073.1 GCA_030673085.1 Anaerolineales bacterium
CGTTTAGAGATTATATACCTGCTGATCAAAGGTTGTTCCTAAGGCTTACTTTGATCAACACCGACAAGGCGAATCCGGCAGGCAAGCCGCAGCCTGTTGCTCGATTCGCCCCTCGGCACGTTTCTGGCTTCAAACATCCTCACCCGGAGTTTTACAAGTCTTAACGTGTGAGGATCAGTGAGGTCACCCACTCACACTCCATATCAGGGTGCGTGTAAGTCGAACTGCCGGACGCTTGTACCACGTTAGGCGCCATCGGAACCATTATCAGGCTGGTTTCATAAACACCGCCCTCGTCATCAGCAAAACCTAAATTCATGGCCGTATATGTATCCCCATCGATGGTGCCGGTGAAGAAACAAGCCTCTGCAGGATCACAGGCAAAGCCTACACCAAACTGCATGGTGAAGGTATCCCCGGTCTGTATGATCTGGACATCACCCTGTTGGGAAGGCATTGGGCCGCATATTCCGCTTTGCAATTCTTGGATGAGCGTCCCGGTCCAGGAACCTGTCAGGCCGAGTTTTGTGCCTGGTTCCGCGGTAGCTGCAGGCCCTTTGTATTCCGGTTTAAGGCGATAATCCCATCCGAAGGAGACGTCCTCGAGAATCTGCCCAGCTTCCTCAATCGTTACGGTTGTCCACGACGGGGCATCTGGGTTAGGTGAAGACCAAGTGCCCGGTTGGAGAATCCCGCTGTTCGCTTCTTCGGCGGCGTCGACGTACACGCAGTATGTCCCGGCCGGCGTGTAATAGTAGTACTGCCCTTCCTCATCGGTTGGGCCTGAGGAGGCGATCGAGCCTTCCGACTCCGGCGGGCATTCTCCACTGGCGATGCGTACGGTCACACCGCTTATTCCATTCTCGCCGGTTCCCATAACGCCATCGCCTAAGATGATGCCGCTGTACCAGATACAACCAGGAGGAGGAACGCTGCCCTCGGGATAGTCATCGCGTGGGAAGGGGTTGGCGCACGTATCGTCCCAAACAACGCCGGCGATGACCCCCGGCATATTCGGGTCTATTTCACTGGTAACAAAGGAGCGAACTTCAGAGAAGGGGCCGGCACCATTTCCGTTGATTGCGCGTGCATGCCAGTAATACTCGGTATTTTCCTCCAGGTCTATATCTATTTGCCAACGGGTTGTTGGGCTTTCGGTATAGTAATCCATAGTCAGTGGAGGCCCGACATCGGGCGTTTTCGAGATCGTGAGTTGGTACATATCCGGCAGACACGCATCGGGATAGTCCCAGATAAATGTTGGTCTTTCTGTCTCAATTGTCTCTCGAGGGTCAACCTGCTCGCCATCCGCGGGCTGGACAAGTTCCGGAGCTACTAACTCATCGCAAAGTGGTCCGGTAAAGAAGCTTTGTACCTCGGATGCGGGCCCAAATATGTAATGAGTCGAACCATCGGAATCCTCAGTTGAGCTGATGATAGGCTGGACTGTCCACCAGTATTGAGTTCCTGGGCTGAGAGGTTCACTCGGCTGCCAAGTTAATTCGGGATACTCTGACTCGCCAAATAGTTGTTGTTCCATATCAGGGTTGAGAGAAACCCCGACAGCGTATCCTTCAAGCTGGCAGTCGTTAGGATCGGTCCACGAAAACAAGGGCTGCAATGTGTCCAAAATCTCGTCATCCTGAGGCGAGCTCAGGCTTGGAGGGAGCATCTCATCTAGGATGCATCGGGAACTGTATAGATCATTGCAAGGCCCATTCAATTCGAATGTATCTCCTTCAATCCATCCAATCCCATCCAACCCTGTATTTCCAACACTAAGATCAACTTTTGCCCAGTCATCGGCGATCCTTTCCAAAACTTCTGCAAAATCGCCTTGGGACAAGGTTGCTATTACTTCGGATGAGGTATCAGGCCCTTCATAAACATTTGCTTCAACCCATTGCATGCTGAAGCAGATCCCTGCTGGAGGCGCCCAAAATTCTGTCAGGTCATCACACTCTCCCTGGAGAGTGAAATCCTCATTCTCATTTATCCATCGCAGCCGGAAAGGTCCTAGGTTTGGCGCCTGAGAAACTCCAGGATCAAAACCCAACCAGCCATCTGCAGTTCTTCCCTCCAGTAACACGCTTTCACCTTGCTCCAGAGTGGAAAAAACATCAGCGTCAAAACTCGGCCGGTAGTAAGTAGTGATATCGCTATTGGCAACAAGCTCGCAGGTTGATCCAGGCGTTTCTGTTAATGGCGAAGGGAAGTTGCAGCTACTTAAGGATATGATGAGAATGACCAAGAGGATGATCAGATTGATATAAGGGGATTTGCAGTTTTTCATGACCTTTCCTTTCAGTAATAGTTGGAAGTGTTCATTGAGCCGGGATATTGAATCATCTGCTAATGAAAGAATTTGCTTTATGTTAATTTATATCATGTAACCCTGCGGAAAACTAACATTGAAAACCTTTCTCGTCTATCGTATCCGGTGACAGGAGAACGACGCAGCAACTTCAATTGCCGCAGACTGAAAGTTACACCGTTCCTCCCCGGCACAACCTTAGCTTGCCATCCTTCTCCTGAACAATATGATGCCGGCGGTGAAGAGAACAACCGTCCAGCCAATGAGGTAGTACAGATCGGGTAGAACGGTGGAAAATGTGGCACAGCCGCTGATTACATTACGGGATGCATCTACGGCATGCATAAAGGGCAGGGCATTGGCAAAGTTTTTGAGACCAGTAGGCATCCCGTCCGCTGACATCAAAGCACCAGAAATCATGGATAACGGCACGATAATAACCCAGCTGATAGCTGACTGAGACTCGCTCTTGACCAGGGTGCCAACTATCATCCCTATACCAATCGAACAAAGTCCGGTGAGAAAGAAGATTAGGAAGGCAAGCCCTATATTGCCGATGATGCTTAATCCCATTGTAATCCCTATACCGAGATAAATCAGCGTAGAAACAATGAGTACCAGGATAAGGGGCAAAGAATAGCCTAGAATGAAATCCCAAGGTCTTGCCGGTGTGGTAAGCATTCGAGCCAGAAAGCCATCCTCCCTGTCGGCAGCGATTCTACTTGCCGCAGTAAAGATTAAAACCATGAGGCCGAAGACGATTACTCCGGGAATAAGGAAGTTGATAGTTTCATTTTTAATTTCTACCTCTGTTCCTTTTAGGTCGATATTTATCGGAGGTGAAATCCCAAGGAACATTAAGGTAGCGGCCTCTACCATGGGCTTAACTAGCTGTCCTATCATTGGATCGGCTTTTTTATAAGCTAATTCTAAACTGATGGGCTTTTGGGCTTGGTTTGCCTCTTCAAATCCTGCGGGAATAAGCAGATAAAACGGTATTTTTCCGTTCTCGATATCATTCCGAGCCTGGGATTCTTCAGTATAGATCTCGTTTAACTTAAAAGCCGGTACGTTTTCGATACAGTCTATAAATGCAGAAGAGGTAAGACTTTGGTCTTCGTCGGCTATGCTTATTGAAGTAGGGTTGACATGCTGTCCGCCAAAGGCTGCGCAAAATACCAGCATAAAAGCGATCGGCATTCCCAGAAGGAAGGCCACAAGTACTGGATCTCTATAAATCTCTTTCAGATTCCTTTTGCTAATTCCCCAGATCCTCATTGTTAATCTCCTTTCGACTTTTTTGGATAATTCAGTCTCTAAGCCTCTTTCCAGTGATCTGGATGAAGACATTCTCTAGAGTTGGCTGCTCTGAGGCAGCGGAATAGATGTTAACTCCCTGAGAATATAAATAATCTATGACCTCTTTAAAGTCTAAATCCTTGTGAGAGATCTTAAGCCCTCCATTGATCTTCTCTACCACGGAGTATTTGCCTCGCAGATTCTCTATGACCTTTGTGCCAAAGTTCTCCGCTGAAATGATCAAGCTTTGGCTATCAAGGTGATTTCTTTTTAGTTCTTCTGATGTGCCCAAAGCCACGATTTTACCTTCGTCGATAATCCCAATCCGGTCAGAGAGGCAATCAGCCTCCTCCATGTAATGGGTGGTGAGAAGGATGGTCTTTTTCCCTTTAAGCTCGGCTATATATTCCCAGACTGCTCTCCTTGCCTGGGGATCAAGCCCTAACGTGGGCTCATCAAGGAATACAACCTCAGGATCATGCACTAGCGCCATCGCTATACTGAGTCTCCTCCTCATCCCGCCGGAAAATTTACTCACTTGATCCCTGGCTCTCTCAGTGAGCCCCATCGTCTCTAATAATTCCTCCGACTTTTTCTTAAGCTCTTTAGATTCGAGCCGGTGAATTTCACCCATAAGGCTTAAGTTCTCCCAGCAGTTAAGATGCTTAGAGAGGATGGTATCCTGAGGTGATACACCGATAAGATCTTTAACCTTAAAGGGGTTCTTTATGATGTCATGTCCCAATATGGATGCCGTGCCGGAAGTCGGCTTGAGAAGGCAGCACAGCATGTTAATAGTAGTTGTCTTCCCGGCGCCGTTAGGGCCGAGGAGAGAAAAAAGCTCTCCCTTCTTTATCTCTAGATCAATGCCGTTTACTGCCACTAAGCCGTTAAATTCCTTAACCAGTTTAGAGGTTTTTACTGCATTCATTATCTCCTCCTTATGTAATATTCTTGAATATTGTTGCTTTCTTTTCTACTCAACTTATTTCGATTTCACTCTCTAACTTTCATCTCATTTTATTTTGTATTCATTGCCATTGTGGTCATCAACAATAACGTTGAGGCGGGTTTGAAACCCGCCTCTACAACAACGGATATGCAAATGGAGTCCGCGCCTGCTAGGCCGCATGGGACGATTTGCCTGTGTATAGTAGGAGCGGGGTTTGAAACCCGCCTCTTTCCTCAGTCTTCCATATAACCACACAGTGAAATTGCCCGCGGACCGGTATGTACGCCCAAAACCGGCGAGACTATGCTGATGATAAGCTCAACCGGGGAGAAGTCGCTTTGGATGCGCGCTGCAATTTCCTTGGCATCCGACAATGCTGCATTGTGAAGCACGGCAATCCGCATCTTCTTATTAATATCAAATTGTGCAAAGAAGTCATGATACAGAGCCTTAAGAGATTTTTTCCGAGTGCGAGTGCGTTTAACTGCCTCTACTTCTCCGGTCTTGTGATTCACAGTAATCTGAGGTTTGAAATTAAGTAAAGTGCCGATGAACTTGCTCGCGCCTCCAATGCGTCCTCCCTTATAAAGATACTCTATTGTATCCAAGCTGATCAGAAAGATCATTCTTTTTCGGACATCATTCGCTGCTGCAATCATCGCATTAACATCCCCGCCGGCCTCTCGAGCACGCGCGGCAGCAAGTACTTGCCAACCTAAGCTCATTGAATTCGACTTGGAATCAACAATATGCACTGGCATATCCGTCATCGTGGAGGCCAGTCTGGCCGATTCATGCGTCCCGCTCATCGCACTACTGATTGTGATAACAATAATTTCCTCTGCGCCATTTCGCCGCAATTTCTCATAAGTGTCTAGGAAGTCCTTGGGGGTAGGTTGAGACGTTGTCGGATACACCTCGTCAGAGATTAAACGACGATAAAAATCTTCCGGCAGGATATCAATTCCCTCTAGTAAGTGTTCGCTTCCCCAGATGATGGATAACGGCACAACATTGATGGCGTAACGTTCACGCAACTCTTGAGGTAAATCACATGTGCTGTCCGTCACCAAAGATATTGAGTGAGTCTTCATAATAGTTCTCCTATTAACATTAATATTTTGTTGTATAGTGCTTTTACACGAGCTTATTTCGAGCAACGCCGATTCTGGCGTCCGGCGCTAAGCGCGATTGGTTCGGTTGAACCATTTCATAGTTTAATCGAGGGCCTTGGCTAACTTGGAATGTTCGATCACTATTTCCTATTCTTTTAGCTTTCAGCCAATGTAGAGAATATGCCTTGAACCAGCAACCAGTGATGGTTCTCGGATCAATTAGTATAGCAGCTATTGCCAAAGATTTTGCTGTCTTCCTTCGAGACGATTGTAGCTTTCATCTCCGCTGAAATTGCCGGCTCAACCGCCGCCGAGTATTACCACCGATAATGAACGACATATGTGTGATATTGCTGTGGCTTGCTCGGAAGTGCATGCCCTTTATGGGAAAAAGCCAGAATACCCCGCAGCTTGCTGTGGGGATGAATGGCAAGTGGGGGTTTGGGGGCTGCCGCCCCCATATTGGCTTTTTCCTTAGAAGTTGCCCCGCAGCTTGCTGCGGGGTTCTTCACTTCAGCAGACTTGATTTATGGATTCATTATCGGCGGCTTGTAATTCTCCAGATACGTCTGGGTTGCCATTTTCCCCGACTGAACAAGATCATCATACTTCTCGTCGTTGGGCTTGATGCTGGAGTCGAGTGAATCTATGCAGCAATTGCTGATCATGATAGAACGACGCAGATAAGAAATGCTGTTTTCAATGGCGGCATCTTGAGCATGAAATACGGTCTCAAAAAGGCTCTTGATATATTGGATCATACCCTTAATTGGTTTATGCTGGTCCGAGCAGTCTTGCGGAGTATAAAGGTAGCAGCCAAGTGTCTGCCAATTGGCTCCGCCAATAAACCATGGGTTGCCCTTTTCAAATGCGGGGTCATCAAAAATATGGATTGGGTAATTATCCAGCAGACCTCCATCGACGTAATAATCGCCGCTGCCAAAGGAGGATCCGTCGAATTTAAGTCCTTCAAAGAGAAATGGCACCGATATAGACATCCGTACTGCATCGGCAACTGCTACGTTGGGTGTTGTGGTTGCTGAAAAGATAACGGCAGAATGAGTGGAAATATTATTAGCCACAACGTACAGGTCAAGAAAATCATTCGCTCGGAAATCAGAAAAAGTAGCCATCCCGTTGCCTTGACACCGATCAGCGATCAATTCTTGCAGCTCAGAATAGATGTCATCGCTAGAATGCCAGCCATACTTCCGGATAAAACGCTGAAGATTCTCGACATCAGCAACGATACCTTCATCTTCTTCAACATCGAGCAGGCTGTTCATTAGGGCAATAATTTCGTTGATGCTCAGTCTCATGCTGAGCATGGTTGCAACCATAGCGCCGGCGGAAGTGCCGCCGACCCGTTCGATCTGCTTTAGGATATCGTAATCAGGGTGTGCGAGAGTCTCCAGCACGCCGATATAGGCAATCCCTTTAGCTCCGCCTCCTTTGAAGACCATATTTCTAAAGGGATATGCAAGTTTATGCTTTTTTCTTCCGAACATCAGCCCTGGGATCATTCGACCTTGCACGCGGTTCTTATAGGTTAAATAGGGCTGTCCCAGCTCACGCTCTAGGCGCTCTTCTTCGATCATGATGACGAAGAGGATACCCGTCCACCATGCCGGAATCATCGCCACTCCGATAATCGATCCGAACAAGATAGCTAGACCAAAAGCGAGCAGGATTTCTGCCAGATAGATTGGATTTCGAATTACCGAATACAGGCCGGCGGTCTTGAATCCCGCTTTCATGTCTGCTGTTTCGAGTGGTCTGGTCCGCAGGGCGAGAAGACCGAGAACCGCTGCCCCTGCCAAGATAATGCAGCCGATAGGTAAATACAAGCCTCCAACATCAAAACGCGGCTGAGGGCAGCAAGGAAGCACAAGCATGAGCTGTCCTAAAGCGAAAAGCAGCATAGTGATAAAAC
>DAOVFE010000133.1 GCA_030673085.1 Anaerolineales bacterium
CCATATATACCACTCTTTTGTATGGGCAAATATATTTTTCAACAGCCTCTTGACTATCGATTCAAGATAAAATTACTTGAAACAGCTAGCAGACGCATATTTCAGACTAGTTAAATACGCCAGAAACGAGTAGGATTAGGAAACATTCACATTCATCCAATTTAATAGATGATTACACTGAAAAAAGCCCGAATGCGAGAAAAGAGACGGCAGCGGGAATCATAAGGAGGGAAAATATGCCTTTTTCTAACCAAATAGCTTTAATTACCGGCGGATCAAGCGGGATTGGATATGCACTTGGCCGCCTTCTTGCGGCTAACGGCGCTCATGTATGGCTGCTTGCTCGCGATCAAAATCGCCTTGCAGAAGCCTTGGCCGGCATTGAAGAGAACCGCCGCAGCTCCTCCCAGCGCTGTGGGACTCTCTCGGCCGATGTCACCGATCCTGATCAGGCTGCTAACGCTATCGATCAACTTATTCAAAAGATCGGCGTTCCCGACCTTGTTATTAACTCAGCCGGCGTTGCACATCCAGGCCGTTTTTATGAACTTGATTTAAAAATCTTCCATTGGATGATGGATGTCAATTACTTTGGCATAGTCAATATTCTCAAGGCAGTTGTCCCATCTATGATCAATCGGGGTTCGGGCCATATCGTTAACATATCTTCATCGGCCGGATTCATAGGCGTCTATGGCTACTCTGCTTATGGCGCCTCGAAATATGCCGTGCGCGGTTTTTCCGATGTACTCCGCGCCGAGTTAAAACCTCTTGGCATCAAAGTCTCAACTGTCTTTCCCCCAGATACAGAGACTCCTCAATTAGCCTATGAAGATCAATTCAAGCCTGCCGAGACTAAAGCCTTGAGCGGAAGTGTTTCACCGATGTCGGCCGAAGATGTCGCTAGAACGATCCTCCAAGGAGTCGAGCGCGGGAAGTATGTGATCCTGCCGGGGTCAGATAATAAAATGCTATTTAAATTAGCGGGCTTACTGGGAAAAGGCGTCTACCCGCTGATGGATTTTATGATTGCAAGGGCGCAAAAAAAGGACGCACAGGACACGGACATTTCGAAGTAAGGGAAAAGCCCTCTTAGGAATAACCCCTCCAATTCCCAGATCTACGGATTTGCAGGGTGGTTTCTCTATTCCTATTGTAAACCGCATAACTTTATTGCCTCCTGTAATAACCGGCGCCCCAAAAAATCGGGGCGCTTTCTATACTAGAATCCCAGTAATTGGCATGTCATGATTGCACTAAAAAAACCCCACCCCCAAGAAAAAATACGGTATATATGGGGTGTGGGCTTCGCCCACACCACATATATAGCCCCCTTTCCCTACTGCTGGCTACTTCTTTCAGTGGACTCATGTCATAAAACAATGCAAAAGATCAAGTTAGATTGAGACCCATTTGCTTCAGCTCTTGCTTCACCTCTTCATAGATCGCCTGCCAGTGCGGTAAGGGTTTAAGAGTGACCAAATCATACACTTCAGGGAAAGATTTTCCGATCGGCTTTTTATCGAGTTGATCTTTATACTTTGCCACTAATCGACGCACCAGTGAATCAGCATCATTGCGCGACATTCCAGCTGCCGCGTGAGCAACTTCGGCCATGAAGCGCGCTTCTAATCCGGAAACATGTGCCGGGACCGTTCCCGCCGCAGAGCGTGGGCCGATTAAGCCGCAAGCTCCTGAAGCAGCGGCTAAAATAGCCATCGCCGCCGTCTCATAAAGCAATATCTTTGTACCCGGTCCCCCAACGGGCGTTATGACCACATCCGTGAGCAAGCGCGAATTGCGGGCCAGCGCCTGCTGCGCAACGCTAATGGCGACCATTATCTCCGGACATGTGTCATTATCTAAGAATGGATGCGACGGAGAAACCGAGTGCGTATTGGTCATATAAATCATCTGCAACATAATGCAGCCGCAAACAATTGCAATTGCCATCCCGTCTTTACCGCCAACGCTGCCGCCGTAGATCGTATTATAAAAAGAGTGGATCACGCTGCCGGTTCGCACCAGGTGAGTAAGCTTATTTAGTAACATGTAGTCCGTCTTGAATTCGGATATCATGGCAACATGATGCCAATCGCGGCGACTAAAACCGCCATAAGAGCTCGCCGAAAGCTCGGCCACGTCGCTAACCGCATTCTCAACACAGCCTAATGCCAGACCGGGTCGTCCAGCTCGTTTGCAGGCAGCCTTAGTCAGCTCAGCCTCATGCCAGCCGGTTAGAATCTCCCAGGGTGATCGGCTGCGTATCTCACGACCGTAAACTCGCTCCATAGTGCAATTAATCATGGCATCGATGAGCGGTTCTTGTGCATACGATTGATGCACTAGTAGATAAAGATCTTCTGGCACCGGCGTGCCTACGCCGCCGCCTTTGATCGTCATGTGGGCAGGGTCCTCGATCGCGCGTTTGTGCTCCGTATGCTGGTCTAAATCCTCGCCAAAGCTAATCGATAATGGGGCAACGTTGATCGGGTTAAGAATCTCATTGCGTGTGAATTGCATGCGGCGTGAGGTGCTAACACAATATGCACCTAGACGTTCAGCCAATGCCAGACCCGCATCGAAAAGCCGGTCGGCGAGCGCATCGTCTTGAGGGACTATCGAATCACCTACATCGTCCAGATGAATGTCAAATTCGCTCCGCACACGCTCTATCTCGTCCGGAACAAGGAACATATCCCATTGAGACTCCTCAACTATTGGGCCATTTTCCGCCCGGTCAAGAATATCGAGCAGCCGAGTTGTTTGCTTCATGATCATTTCCCTCCATTTACACACCCATCAACTGGCGACATGCTTCCACTGCCTCAACCGCGTCCTCCCCAAACCCGTCGGCGCCGATCTCATTAGCCCATTCCCTGGTCACAGGGGCGCCTCCGGTGATTATCTTGAAACGATCGCGGAGCCCAAGACTGTCAAGCCGGGCAATGACATCCTTCATAAAAGGCATGGAAGGCGTTATAAGCGTGGACATTGCAATGATATCCGCATTTTCGCGCTTCGCCGCTTCGATGAAATCCCGGGATGAGACGCTCGTCCCAAGATCCACTACTGAGAATCCGTTCACTTGCAGCATTAGAGCGACCATGTTCTTGCCAATATCATGAATATCGCCCTGGCAGGTTCCAATTATGATTTTTCCCCGAGATGCCATTTCATCACTTTGCTCATGAATGATAGGCTCTAATACCTTCTCCTGAACAGCTTTTACTACCATTCCCCCACGCATCAACTCGGGCAGAAATGCCTCCAGTCGGGAAAAGCGATCGCCAAGATCCTCGAGCACCGGCTGGATTATTTCCTCAAAGAACTCGACTGGCACTAGGCCCTTATCTAAGGCGTTCCTTGCCAATTCGATCCCCTTGTCTGCAGATCCGGCCTGTATCGCCAGATGTAGCTGCTTCTGGTATTCTGTTTTCATATC
This sequence comes from Anaerolineales bacterium, assembly GCA_030673085.1. Classification (GTDB taxonomy): domain Bacteria; phylum Chloroflexota; class Anaerolineae; order Anaerolineales; family E44-bin32; genus JAFGNH01. The sequence goes on from DAOVFE010000133.1 coordinate 3,446, forward strand.
CTTAGATATGCTCATTCTTGTCCTCTCTCAGAAAAACGAGTCCTTCCTAATCTCTCTCCAATAGCCACAATCATACTGATGGATTTTTGTGGAATCAACATCATTCCATCAGATAGAGCAATACCCAGGTCTTTCGTCTTTAAATGATCAAAGATTACCCGCTGATATTCTAAAGGCCATTGCCCGATGCCGGGGCGAAAGGAAGGACTGCTCTGTAATCCGATCGCATCTGCATCAGCCCGAATCTTCCGGTACATGTCATTAGCTATAGCTAAAATCCAGGCTGTGCCAATTTCGTCTAGAATTACCGCCGATGCTAAATCGCTTCGACAAAGCTCGCTGATTTTGGAATCAATCCCAGGCCCAAGGGTGCACACTCCGAGCATGATTCTTTCAGCACCCGGCAGATGTAAAACTAGAGATGGCAAGGATTTAGCCGGAAATGCTTCACATAATTCAGCCGGCTCTATCAATGAGCATGCATGCTCGAATATTCGCTCATACAGGGGCTGAATGCTTTCCCGGCGCGAATCATATCGCTTAAGAAGCGACTCCAGGAATACGGGCGCTTTCAGAGATGCCCATTTCTCCTTCTGCAAATCAGCTTTCACGGGAAATCCCCATCACAGTTCTCCGCTCTCTCGAATCTCCCGGTAATAGCTGGTAAAGCGATCCGCAAACGGATCACGACCGGTTAGCAGATCGGCCGTCAGCACTACTTTACGCATCTTTATCGGATCGACGATCGGACAGCGAACACCGGCGGCGATTGCCATATAGAGAAAGCCGGTGTTGATCGTTTCCCGCAATGGCAGACCAAACGACACATTGCTTACGCCCAGTGTCATATTAAGGTCTAGATTCTCCCGTATTAAATTAATAGTCTCGATAGTTGCCACCGCGGCTTTCATATCTGCCCCAACTGTCATGGTAAGCCCATCCATGATGATGTCCTCTGGCGGAATGTCGAACGATTCCGCTCGGCGAAGGATCTTTTCTGCAACTGCAAGCCGTCGTTTCGGATCCTGCTGAATGCCCTCATCATCAATGGGAAGGCTAATTACTACTGCTTGATGCTCGGCAATTAGTGGCAGCACTCGATTCATCGCTTCTTCTGTGCCATTCACCGAATTAACCAACGGGCGTCCCGGACATGCCTTCAGGGCGATTTCAAGCACATCCCAATCGCTGGTATCGATGCTAATTGGAAGATCAACCTCCTCAGCAACCGCATGAATGGCCTGGACCAATGTGGCCGCTTCGTCTCGTACGCTTGCTGCCTGAACATTGACATCAATGATGCTGGCGCCAGCCGCCGCTTGACGTGCCGCTTCCTGCCGAATAGGTTCCATATTGCCATTCGCCAATGCCTCGGTCAGCTTCTTCCGCCGCCCACCAGAAGGGTTGATCCGCTCGCCGATCATCACCGTCGGCATGTCGCCTGAAATAACGACTTCCTTGCCAGATGGGCTTCGCAATCGAGTCTCCATATTTTGTCTTTCTCCTCTATTTATGCTCTGCAAAGCCCATTTATAAGGTTTGTATCAGGGCAATATTTAACTATCATTACGTCATTGAGTCTGCTAAAAATAGCAGCCGCCAGTAGAAAAAGTGCTTTCTCACATTTAGGCCTTTTTCAGTGCAATCATCGCATAATATCGATAATTCTTCACTCATTTAAGACCATATCTTAGATTGCGATTCGCTATCCCGGAATCAAGCCTTATTAGCGCTAATTGCTCCAAACAATTTACTGATTGTCCGAATAATCCAAATCGCCTTATTAAGCCGAATGAAACCTCTATTCTCTAAATGAGAAATCGCTAAATCTAATAGCGCCATTTCTTAAGATAGTTACAAATTATAAACTATATTAAAGCCCGGTTCTGATAGCGATTCCCCCTAATTATGCGTCCAACAATCCAATTAGTATTAAAATCATCGTCTTGAGCCTTCATCAAATCCAAAATGCATTTGTAACTCCTGTTGTCATGACCGTCACCCTCCGAAAAACCCGGATGCTCTCAGGGTAAAAGTCATTACAGTAAATCTCTATCTCTGAATTATATTCTCAATTCTCACATGATTATGCCCCGTAATGTAGAACAGAAAATCAACTATCTAGTAATTCGGCCGACTTGTCGGATACACTCTTTGGCAAATGAGTCCTCTTTTTCAACATCCTCTTATATACCAGTTTTCAATCATCCCTGATATAGTTAAACAGCGGGAATTAATAGCAGAAGGAAATAATATTCGGCTCGGCAATCAAGCTGAAGGCATTATGCAACAGCAAGCAGCCTTTATCAGTCATCAAT
>DAOVFE010000189.1 GCA_030673085.1 Anaerolineales bacterium
TTCTCGCCGCTAACCCTGGAGCAGATGGAGCAGATTGTCGATCTTCAGATGAGCGAAATCCAAGAGCTTCTGGATGAAAAAGACCTGAGAATAAATCTTACGGATAAGGCCCGTAAGTGGCTTGCCGAGGAAGGTTACGATCCATCCTTCGGCGCTCGCCCGCTGCGCCGGGTTCTTCAGCGACACGTTGAGAGCCCTATCTCAGTAATGTTGCTGCAAGGCAAATTTAACGATGGCGATACAGTGGTGGTTGATTTCGATGATAAGGAGAAAAGCCTTGTCTTCGAACAGTTGGCGGACCAGTCTAAAATTAAAAAGTCTGATGTCAAGGTGCCATCCTAATCTCGGTCGCTTCAACTGCATCATCAATATACCATCAGAAATACATAAGAAAAGAGTCCACTGAAAAAATCAGCCGCCATTGGGAAAATGCCTTTCTCGCATTTGGGCTTTTTTCAGTGGACTCATAAGAAGAAATACCTGGAGATAGAGCATGGTGCATATATTAAATCGCGCCAAAGGATGCCTGGGGTTTCTTTCTCATTAGCATTGCTTCACTAGCGGCAGCCATCGTGGCAAGAGTACATTCAACAGCACCAAGGCCTTCGGGCCAGGCTTGATTCATGCTTGCCTTTGCTCTTCTTTGAGGGGTGAAGAGCCCCACAGCAAGCGATAGCATGCGACACACGCTGCAGGATTTTGTCTTTTTCTCATAATATTTCTCAGCAGGGCCCAATTTAGAAGCCAGGCCGGCGTAGATCTCTCCACGCCGGCCTGGGCGATTCTACCAATTCATCGTCTGGAAATTACGATTACTCCGGATTAGCTTTCCTTTCTATAGAACAGGTGATGGCTGAGAAGCTTCGATAATTCAGCCGCTATCGATGGCGCTAATAGCAATGGGAGCACGATCTTCCACTGTTCCCATCCGAGCGGCGTGGTGTTGAATACCGGCTGCAAGAAAGGTATATAGATTACCGCCATCAACAGCGCCAGCGACGACAACTCCGCATAGATCATCCATCGGTTACTGAAAAACCCAATCTTATATAGCGGGTGGCGCTCAGAACGGGCTGTAGACGCTCGCAGGAGCTCTGAAAAGGATAGGGTAAGAAACGCCATCGTCCTGGATATGGCTGGGCTATCTGGATAGGCATTAAGACCGATAATAAATGCCCCAAGCGTCACCGCAGTGATGACCACAGTCTGAATGGCGACACCCAGTCGCATCGACTTGTTGATAATGGGTTCATCGGTGGGCCGCGGCGGCTGGTCCATGATATAAGGATCACCTTTTTCAGCTCCAAGGGCAAGCGCTGGGGCGCCATCGGTGATTAAATTCAGCCAAAGCAATTGAATTGCAGTTAGTGGCGACGGTAAGCCAGCCAAGATGGCCAGGAAGATAATGGCAATTTCAGCCAGATTGCACGATATCAGATAATAGACGAACTTACGGATATTGGAGTAGATGATCCTGCCCTGCTCCACAGCTGCAACAATGCTGGCATAATTATCGTCGGTGAGCACCATATCGGCGGTTTCTTTAGCCACGTCGGTGCCGGTGATACCCATAGCTACGCCAATGTCTGCTCGCTTTAAAGCTGGCGCATCATTTACTCCATCACCCGTCATCGACACGATCTCACGATGATGCTTGAGCGCTTCCACAATGCGTACCTTGTGTTCTGGCGAGACTCGGGCGTAGACGTCGGTGTAAAGGACCTCCTGCTGCAGCTGTTCATCATCCATTTGCGATAGCTGGGCGCCGGTCAGCAATTTATGGTCCGTGTGTAACAGACCAATTTCATCAGCAACGGCCCTGGCGGTATTAGCATAATCGCCGGTTATCATTATCGTTTTTATTCCGGCTTTCCGCGCGGTTTCAACCGCTGCTGCTACTTGCGGCCGCGCCGGATCTATCATCCCAACTAATCCTCCGAAAGTGAGTCCTTTTTCCACTTTCTCCGGGGTGACTTCATCCAGATTCTGCTGTTCCCTGCGGAATGCAATTGCCAGCACTCGGAGAGCGCTTTTCGACATCGCATCATTGGCGTCAGAGATCCGTTGTCGAACCTCATTAGTTAATGGAGCAGGCTGGTCATTCATCTGCTGGTAGTGAGTGCAGAGATCAAGCACCACATCCGGTGCGCCCTTCGTTACCGCGACCGCCCTCCATTCCCGACGGCTATCATCATTGAATGGACTGGCATCACCAGTATGTGGATTCAAAACCGCGTGAATAGTAGTCATGCGCTTGCGCACCGAGTCGAATGGGATTTCGTTGATACGGGGATAGGCGAGTTCCAACTCCTTGCGGCCGGTGCCCGCTTTGCCCGCGGCCACAAGCAGCGCGGTCTCGGTCGGATCTCCAACCAGATGAATCCGCGGTTGATCATCACTAGATTCACTAACCTCGATTTCGCCATCATTATTTAGCACCGCACCCCAGAGGACGGTGCCTACCCCACGGTAATCCTTTAAATCTATTGGTTGTTTCTCTGAAGTGAATTGGCCATTCAATTCGGTCCCATGGCCAGTAACGTCAAAATACTTGCCATCGACCCAGAGCTGGGTAACCGTCATTTGGTTTTGGGTCAGCGTTCCGGTTTTATCAGAGCAAATCACTGTCGTTGAACCGAGAGTTTCAACCGAAGCAAGCCGGCGAATCAGCGCATGGCGCTTGATCATCTCCCGCATTCCAAGCGCTAATGTGATCGTGACTACTGCTGCAAGTCCCTCCGGCACCGCGGCTATTGCCAGGCTGACCGCTATTAACAACATCTGCTTAGGATCGTTGCCATAAATCCAGCCCACCACAAACACTATGCCGCAAACCGCCAGTGATGCGATACCCAATGTCTTGCCGAGCTGATCAAGACGCCGCTGCAATGGCGTAGGCTCTTCATGTACAGCCTGCAGCATAGCAGCAATCATACCTATTTGGGTATGCATTCCGGTGCTGACCACGACGCCTTTGCCGCGCCCATACGAAACCAGCGTGCCGCTGAAAGCGGTATTGCGCCGATCACCGAGCGGAATATCTTGTTGGAGCACCACTCGCGCGTCCTTCTCGACAGCAATCGACTCGCCCGTGAGAGCAGCCTCCTCAATTCGTAGGTTTACACTTTCCAAAAGACGAAGATCGGCCGGTATATAGTTGCCGGACTCCAATATCACCACGTCGCCCGGCACTAACTCACGGGACGGAATAATCTTATGGAAACCATCGCGGATCACATGTGCTTCAGGGGCCGCCAATTTCCGCAATGCGGCCAAGGCTTCTTCAGCCCTCTTCTCCTGCACCACGCCTAACACAGCATTCAGAATCACAATCATAATAATCGCTGCGGATTCAATGTAATCGCCCATGATGGCCGAAACAATCGACGATACGATTAGGATGATCACAATAAAATTATTCAGTTGGTCCAGAATCAGTTGAAAAAACGATGGTTGGGGTGCTTCTTTTAGCTCGTTATAGCCATGCTTTTGAATACGGCGTTCAGCCTCATCCGTAGTTAGTCCCTTATCTACAGAAGTATCAAGTTTCCTAAAAAGATCGGTGTTATCGAGCGCATGCCATATTTCGCCTGTTTGAACAGCATCCGACGCCTGGGAAACATTGGGCGTCGACTTTCCGGCGACTTTCAATAATTTGGGTTGTTGGCCCATTGATCTCCCTCTATGAGGATTGAGTTATCCTTTCCGGATTCCATCCGAATATTTTACCATGCAGCCCGTATAGCTTCCCTGACTATTGTCTGACAATAGGCCTACCGCCCACCTGACAGTCAGAGGATGTTGAAAACCTATTTGCCTTTTAAGGGGCTGAATACTCATCAAATCAGCCGGAATAATGCTGAAGCCAGCTTGTCACGATATTTACATATAAATTGGTCTTCATCAAGATTTGCTTTTCCGCGCTCGCCTTCGGCTAGGAACTTGGCCCGCGTCGTCAAATTATCTTGCAGGCATGGGCTGTTTGGATAGGTTTCCAGGGCGAAGAACCCCGCAGCAAGCTGCGAGGCATCTTCCTAAGAGCAAGTCAGACTTATTCTTTCCCTCTATTTCACTTTGCAAGAAGCCGAAACGCCGGCATCCCTGTAAGCAATAGGATGCCGGCGTAATCATCTCCGACGCGAAATGCAGCTTCTCTTAGCCCTTTACCGATCCCGACAACAAGCCTCTCACAAAGAAACGTTGCAGGCCAAAGAAGACCAGCATAGGCACAATGAATGAGAGGAACGCAGCTCCAGTGAGAATATGCCAATTGCCTCCTCGAGGATCGATCAGATTGGTGATCTGGACCGTTAGCACCGGATGAGTGGTCAGGAAGATTTTAGCCACCAGGAAGTCGTTCCACACCCAGAGGAATTGGAAGATTCCCAGAGATGCGATTGCGGGCACAGAAAGCGGGATAGCCAATCGCCAGAATGCAGTCCAATGATTGGCGCCATCAATATAGACCGATTCAAATACTTCGCGTGGCAGACCTCCCATAAAGTTGCGCATCAGGTAGATTGCATAAGGTAAGCCAAAGCCAGTGTGAAAGAGCCACACCCCTAAGAAGGTACTCTGAAGTCCCATTTGCGAATACATACGGGCAATGGGGACAAGCGCCATTTGCAGTGGAACGATCTGCAGCCCGACCAGAAGGGCAAAGATCCACTGCCGGCC
>DAOVFE010000224.1 GCA_030673085.1 Anaerolineales bacterium
AGAGATATATGCCTCGGCAAGTTGGATAATGGATAATCCCGGTCGACGCCGCCAGCAGAGACTTTAATTAGCGAGATATGCTCTGGACTGTATCCGATATTAATGCCGGATTGTCAGCAGCAAAAACGAGCTTTACATAATATCTCTTTCCGGCAAATTTTCTATTGATCAATTCTAACACAAGCGACAGTAATTCGGAAAATGCAAACTGATAATTTTAGGGATAGCCGTGCTCGGGATAAGGGCAAATCATGCATATTCAAAAGCCGATATAGGCAAATTGGGGTATGAGAGTGTAAATTTCCCTGAGGGTTTTTTTATTCAATGGCAAAGGACATCTTTTTTTAATGTACTTACTATTTTAGGTGGGCGACAGCTGCAGTTTAATGGCTAGCGTTTTCGGTCTGTCGAACGACGCTTGAAGGATAGTTGTATTGGCGTTCCAAAGAAGCTATAAGCTGAACGTATCTGGTTTTGAAGATAGCGCGCATAGCTGAAGTGAACAAGGTCAGGATCATTCACATGGAAAAGAAATTTAGGCGGATCGGTACTGACCTGAGCACCGTAGACAATTTTAAGTCGTTTGCCAGCTTTGGAAGGTGGGGCGTGGGATTCAAGCGCCTTCCGCAAGATGCGGTTTACATCGGCGGTTGGAATGCGATGATTTCTTTCTTTTTGGACAAGTAGTGCTGTAGATAAAACTTGGCCCACCCGCTGACCAGTTTTGGCCGAAATAAAAAGTACGGGAACATAGTCGAGAAAATTAAGTGCGGAGCGTAAATGCTCGCTGAATCCAATCATAGTGTAAGAGTCTTTGGGCACAGCATCCCATTTATTGACTAGGATGACTACGCTCTTCATCTTGTCAATCACCAAGCCTGCTATATGGGTATCCTGGGCTGTGGTTCCCTCAGTAGCGTCAATCAGGAGTAAGACGACGTCCGAGCGTTCGATCGCCTTGAGCGCTCGAAGGACCGAGTACTTTTCCACACCTGGCTCAATATGACCTCGGCGCCGAATGCCGGCGGTGTCAATCAAGGTTATTGGTATTTTATGATAGGTAAGATGAGTATCGATTGCGTCTCGCGTCGTGCCGGGTATAGGTGATACGATAACCCGCTCTTCCCCGAGCAAACGATTAAGGAGACTTGATTTGCCGACATTTGGCCGCCCGACGATGGCAATCTTCACTGCGCTATCATCTTCTTCGACTTCAAACGGTAGAGAGCCGAGAGAATCGATCAAGCGATCGAGCAAATCGCCTACACTCGTGCCATGCAGTGATGAAATCGGATGCGGATCGCCCATACCAAGTTCATAGAATTCGGCCGACTGAGATCGTCGGGCAGCATTATCGCATTTATTTGCCACAACCAAGATGGGCGGCCAAGGTTTTCCCTGTCGTAAGCCCTGTTTCCGGCGAAGGATTTTGGCAATCTCAAGATCGGCAGGGGTGAGACCGCTATCAGTGTCGACAAGAAAGAGGATGGCATCCGCACCAGCCGCAGCCATTTCGGCCTGTGCTCGAATCTGTGGGATATAGTCTTTCGATGCAATGGATAATGGTTCAGCGCCGCGAGATTTCGTAGGATCAATACCGCCGGTATCGACAATATCGAACACCACTCCGCGCCATTCGCCCTCGGCAACTAAACGATCTCGGGTAGTGCCGGGAATTTTATCGACTACAGCCAATCGCTCGCCTGCCAAACGGTTGAATAAAGTTGATTTACCGACGTTTGGACGCCCTACCAGTGCAACTAACGGCTTTGCCATGGAATATCCTATGGAGTTGGAACTGGAGTTGGGGTGGCGGGTTGCGCCTTGGTGATTGTGACCTCAATTATCGTGGGCATAATGGTGCTTTCGACGTCGGTTGGAGGGAAGATGACTTGCGGCTCTATCTGATAGGTTCCAATATCCAAACCAATCAGATCTAGGACTACACGCACATCCTCAGGCTGCAACTGTTCGAGAGTCGCCATTGGGCCGGAAAGAAAGATGGTCACCGAGTCAGGCGAGGGCACAGCAGCGAGACCGGATTCTAGCCCCTGGAACTCGATTGGGCGGGTAATGGTCATCGAATTTATAATTGGGGCAATATCAACCCGAACGAGTACACTTTGATCGCCAACAAGGGCAATGTCCTCTGCTAGATTGAGTGAGGCGCGGATCTCTACTTGGTCTGTGGCTCCACTGATGTCGATCTCTTCGGTTTCGGCATAGCCCTCAAGCGCTTCAAGCGCTTGAGGATCGGATGAAAAAACGATGACCTGATCCGGTATCACATCAATTTTCGTGATGCGATAGCCAGAATCCGGCTGCCCCTTGATGCTTGGAATGACAGCTACCAGGCGGTAACGTTCGCTCTGTTGGATGCTGATGGATATTATGGCGTGATCCGGCTCAATTTGAATGCCGGATACATGTGCTCCATCTTTGTCGAGTGCTACTAGGGGAACATTCTGCTCTAGGTCAAGACGGCGTCCATTAATGCTGACTTCGGCCTGCACCTCGGATACGCGCTGGATGAAGGAAGCTGGGCCTAGTAGGGATACCTCCTGCGGATCAGAGAGCGCTTTTTGGGTTTCATAGCCAAGAGCAGGTTCGCCGCTCACCAGTATTTGCACTGGAAGTTTCTTAGTGAGCTTTGGCTCGATGGTCAGATTGATTTGTTTTGGGTCATAATCGATAATTCTAACTGGCTTGAGATCAACCGCTGGCGGGTTAAGCATAATTTTATAATTGCCGGTTTCGAATCCGGTCAAGTCCAAACGAAAATGAATATCCTCCGACGAGAGCTGTTCCCATACATGATTGGGCGCCCGCAAACGCACATAGCCTTCGGATTGAGGCTGTCCAACGAAAATTAGACCCTCGGCAAGATTCTCATACTCGATGGGAATCGATGTAGGGAATAGATCTTCACGAATTGGATCGTCTGCGTTTATGGAAGTCACCCATACAGTAAGCGCTAGAATAAACGCCAGGAGTAGAGTTCCTTTGTTATCCCAGAATGAGTGCAGCCAACCACTCATAATATCTAAACCTTTCGTGGCTTAGTGCGATCTGAGCCAATTCGGCCTAATAACTCGCTTAGCCATTTAGGAACTAAGCGCTCTGGCCTAGGGCGGTAGAAGGCCGTGAGGATGTTGCGAAGCCGGGTAGAATCAAGCTGTCGGATCATGCGGCCATTATGAGCTATGGAGATTGATCCGGTTTCTTCGGAGACTATTACGGATACAGAGTCGCTCACCTCGCTGATGCCAAGCGCGGCCCGGTGTCGCAATCCCATCTGGCGATCTGGCGATGGTGAAAGGCTGCCGCTGGTAGAGAGCGGCATCACACAAGATGCGGCGGCAATGTGGTCTCCCCGCAGAATGACTGCTCCATCATGCAACGGCGTGTTGATATAGAAAATCTGGAGCAGCAGTTCAGGAGTCAGTGTGGCGTCAAGCCGGACGCCTGTCTCAATATACTCATCCAGATGGACTGAGCGCTCAATTACGATTAGTGCGCCATGATGATGCTCGGAAAGGCTTTGGGTAGAGCTGACGATAGATTCGATTGTCTGTTCAATATGGGATGATTCGCTAGGAAAGCTTAGGCTACTACCGGCGCGGCCCAATCGCTCGAGTGCTCTTCGGATCTCGGGAGCAAAGATCACCGGGATGGCCACTAACAGCGCTGGCATAACCGTTTGTAGGAGCCAGGAGAAGGCCGGCAGCGGTACCAAACTGATAAGTAAGGCGATAACAATGATTAAAAAGATCATCCCTCGGATAAGGACGACAGCTCGCGTTCCCTTAACCAAGGTAAACAAGAAATAAAAGATAGCGGTGACCAGCAGTAGGTCGAAAATAGCCGGCCAGTCAAATCGCTGAAGTAAGAACAAAAACTCTTGAAATAAATCGCCCACAGCATATAACCATTATGAGAAGCGTTGGTGTTACTTCCCCGCCTCTAG
>DAOVFE010000331.1 GCA_030673085.1 Anaerolineales bacterium
TAAGAACTATTCTTTATAAGAAGCCTAGAATTATGGAATGAGGTATGAAAAAGTGAGATGATGTGCGTAAATAATTAGCACTATTGTTCTATGGCTGCATCAATGCTCTATTTGGAGCTGGTTATTTTTGAAAATAGTTCATACGAATTAAGGATACCAGCCTATTAGAAATGATTTCTCTTTTTCAACAGCCTATACAAGGTAGATTGACAAGTAAATATTGATATATCAAAAACGGATCGCCGAAATACTTTCGGAGATCCGTTATGAATAGGTATAGATTTAATAGATCGCCTGAGCATGAATTAGAAGGCATGATAGCGATGTGTCAGGCATTTTCCATAATAAGCTGCAAACGCAGGCCAACGATAGCAGCCTTTACAGATTCTACGATAAATAATTACCTGTGCTGTCTGAGACGGTAATTAGAGATCAGTGCAGTAGGCTAAGCCTATCGTTCCCGGGCCAGTATGACAGCCTACCACTGGACTTATCTCAGAGTAAATGGCCTCAACCGGGTTAAAACGTTCTATAGCGCGATCAAGCAGAGCATGCGCTTCATTGGGGGTGCTGGCATCCAATACTGCCAGCCGGATTGATGTCTTGCCATCAACGCGTTCTTCGATGATATCCAGCATGCGATTTATGGCTTTGGTCTTAGTCCTGACACGTTCTATTGATTCGATTTGTCCCTCTTGTAGCTCCAGCAGTGGTTTGAGGTCCAATGCCGTCCCTAAAAGACGGGCCGCTCCGCCGATGCGCCCGCCTCGATGGAGAAATTCGAGTGTATCCAGAACGAAGAGCACGCCCGTATTGCCTCTCGCTTCATGGGCGGTTGCGACGACCTCATCGAAAGATTTGCCGTCTTGAGCAGCTCTTGCAGCTGCTAGAACCTGGAGGCCAAGCGACATTGCGCAACCAAATGAATCTATGATTTCGATGGTAGCTCCTGGGAACATGGCCTTGGCCTGTTCAGCCGAATTAATAGTCATGGTTAGCTTGTTCGATGCGACGATTACTACTATCGGGGTTCCTTCATCAACAAATGGCTTAAACATCTGCCTAAAAGTCTCAATTGTGGCCTGAGAAGAAGTTGGCATTACCTTGGCTGTCTTTAAGCGAGTATAGAAATCTGAAGGGGAGATGTCTACATTGTCAAGTAATGTCTCACCATCCCAAATGAGCACTAGCGGAGCAACTTTAATATCATACTTTTTAATGAATTCCTGGGGCATAGAAGCAAGGCTATCGGTGATAATGGCAATCCTGGACATATAAATTCCTTTCTCATGAATCGGTTGGGTAAATGTTGTCTAATACTATAGAACACCAAAATTGAATAGGGGTTGCATATTAGACGATAAAGATCATGAAATTAATTGCCATACTCATGTTTGAAAGAATTGAAGTCTAGGATTTATGGAAATATCCCACGCCCTTTATATACTTTTTCAAGGCGTGATAGGGCGACAATACAGGCAGCTGTTCGCCAATCTACATGATATGCATCCACAGCGTCGAGAACACGTGCGTAAGAATTATTCATGATCCTGCGCAGTTTTGAATCAACTTCATCAAGATCCCAGAATTCGCTGCGCTTATTTTGGAGCCATTCAAAGTAACTAACAACAACTCCGCCTGCGTTGCATAGGACATCGGGAAGCAGATTAATTCCCTTCTCTTGGAGAATCGTATCACCATCGGTGTCCGTGGGGCCATTAGCGCCTTCAGCTACCAGCTTAACGTCCAGCAAAGGCGCAGTATCAGCGTTGATTTGGTTTTCCAGCGCAGCGGGGATAAAAATATCAGCTGTTGTGCTCATGAAACTCTTATGATCTATCATTTTGGCTTTAGGATAGTCAGAAATGCCACGATGTTTTATGGCATATGCATAGAGATCATCCGGATCGATACCATCTTGGTTAAAAATTGCCCCGGTGGCATCTTCAACTGCGAGGAGCTTGGAACTGTGGAGCTTCATCAAGCGGGCGGCCCATGAGCCAACGTTTCCGAATCCCTGGACGAAATAAGTGCAGCTATTTAGATCAAAATCATGGTCTTTAGCCCAGCGTTCAATGATAAATACAGTCCCCTGCCCCGTCGCTTTGTTTCTGCCGATACTGCCTCCCAATTCTACAGGCTTTCCGGTTACTACATGGTAGCAGCGTTGCCGTTCCTGTGGAGGCATCATAGAGAGATATGTATCTAGTATCCAGGCCATAATCTGCGGGTTCGTATTTACATCAGGCGCAGGGATATCATATTCCGGGCCGATATTGCTACCCAGGGCGAACGTATAACGACGGGTGATGCGTTCCAGCTCGGAGATTGAATATTCGGATGGATCTATTTTAATGCCGCCCTTGGCGCCGCCGAAAGGGATATCGGTAATTGCCGTCTTCCAGGTCATCCAGGTGGCTAAGGCTCTAACCTCGTTAATATCGACTCGGGGATGGTAGCGAATGCCTCCTTTATAAGGTCCTAGAGCATTGTTATGCTGAACCCGGTAGGAAGTGAAGATCCTAACTTGCCCGTCATCCATGATTGCAGGAAAGTTGACGGTGATTTCGTTGGTAGAACATGACAAAATCTTACGGACATCTGCGTCAAGCTTCATTATGTCAGCGGCCTTGTTGAATTGATGGACCGTATTTTCATAGACATTCTTTTTTATTGTCATGATGATCTCCTGTACTTCT
>DAOVFE010000131.1 GCA_030673085.1 Anaerolineales bacterium
ATGCCTTCTAGGACGGGCCGGCCATTGTAACCGGCCCACACATCTTCCAGGTGAATAACTTCACTTCGTGTGGACAAAATATCAACCTCCTTAGGGCCGGTTGCATAACGCGTAATAGATAATTAGTTAGCCCACTTGGAACAAAATAATGGCATAATCTTAGCGCTATCGCCCCACTTAAGCCTGAATTCCCCTATAGTTTTGAGACAATGCCCTACTCTTTCCCAGAGTTGAGTAGCTTTGCAACAGACTCCTTACTCGCTTCTACTGCGCGGTCAGCACCTCGGCAAAGGTATCCGCCACGCGATAGAGATTGTCCAACCAGTCAAGCGCCAGTGGGCTGATGGTAAGAACCTCACCATCGATCTCTTCGGCGATGGTCTCTGCATTCTCTGCGCTGAACTCCGGCTGCACGAAAATAACCTTTATGTCGCTCTCTTGCGCCGTCTGAATCAAATCGGTCATCTCAGCTGCGCTGGGATCACTTCCCTCGATCTGAACCGGAATTTGTTCCAGGCCATAATCGCGGGCAAAGTAGGACCAAGACGGGTGGTAAGCCATGAACTTACGGTTCTCCAATCCTGAAAGCGTCTCCTGAATACTGGCATCCAATTCGTTCAGGTCGGCTATGAATGCATCCAGGTTTGCCTCGTAGTCGGCCTCGTGGTCTGGATCCAGTTCGACCAGACCTTGGTAGATCGTCTGTGCCTGCACCTTGACTAACTGCGGCGATAGCCAGATGTGCGGGTCCTTGCCGTCGATGCGTTCGATTCCCTCGGATTCGTCTATGATGAGCATATCATCATTGGCCGAGACGATACGCTCCAGCCATGCATTTTCGAATGGAACACGGATGCACACATAAGCATCTGCCTTGCTCAACGCCTGCAGTTGCGCCGGCTTAGGCTCATAAGTCGCCGGGCTGAAGCCTGGCGGCACAATCACGGTTACATCCACGTACTCTCCGCCGATGCGCTCAACAAAGTACTGCTGCGGCACGATACTGACCACGATGTTGAGTACACTTGATTGTTCGGCTGGCGCTTGCATCGTAGTTTCGGTGGGTGCTTGCGGCGGCGCGACGACGCACCCGGTCAGAGACAGCGCCATAATGACTAAGGGGCAGAGCACCCCGATCAGAATTTCAAAACGGACTTTCATAGCTTTCCTCAACTGCATAATTTTCGCTCGCGACTGGATTCATAATCAGTTGCCCAGCGTCTGGATATGGTGGTCTATCTGAGCGCAATTTGTCCGCCTAGCCCATATGCAGCCAGAGCGCTATTATGATGATGTGCGACAGGAGGCGGACTGGGACATATGCCTTTTGCAGCCGGGGCATGGGAGATAACCTCATGCTCTTCTTGGTTAACATTCCTCTTTGCGTTGGATAACAACTTTTTGCTTCGCCTGGCACGCGGGACAGAGGCCCAGCAGTTCCAGCCAGTGATTCTGGACGGAGAAGCCGGTCAGGCGCTCCAGCTCTGCCACTGTATCATCCAGACCGGTGCAAGGAAACTCCACTGTCCGGCGGCAGGATGTGCATACCAGATGATGGCAAGCTTCGCCCAGCGCCACAGCGACGTAACCGCAGCAACCCTCTTCAGTGTGGATTCGCCGCACCAGGTTCAGTTCAGTCAGCAATTTTAGCGTCCGGTATACCGTCACCAGCCCTAACTCGTGGTGCATTGCCTGAGCCCGCTCTCGGATCTCCTGCGGTGAGAGAGGCGCGTCTGAGCTCATAAGCACCTGCATTACCGCGCGTCGAGGTGTAGTGATGCGGCAACCGGCATTGGAAAGAAGCTGTTTCCAATCTGTCATACTAGAGCCTTATTGAAAAACATTTTCAATAAGGGATAATAATGCTGGGGTCTGATCTTGTCAAGTAAGCATTCGCGGGAGTTGAAAAAGAAAAAATATCGGGAATTCTCCAAACAAAATGGAGTAATTACATAAGTTCTCCAGCGTCGATTCTCGATACGTCATTGAGAACGCCGCCCTATTATATTGGTGTCGAGGCGTAATCCGGCGCATTTTGATGCTCGGAATCCGGCTCAAGACTTTATTCCGTACCAGGCTTACGTGCTCAGCTTAGTAACATTTATATTCGTATATTGGCATGAAACGCTCTAGTTTTCCTCAGTAGAGGCGGCTACTTCCACGCATTTTGGAGGAAAACCAAGATATCTAATGAGTAGTGTGTAAATATGGGGGATGTGCCAAAAGGAGTATGCCCTCCCGCCGGCAAAGGATTTCTCTTTTTCAGCACTAGCGGATTAGTAATTGAAATCGATGGAGATTCTCGTGCTAAGCAGATGGAATATGATGAAAAACGGACCGGGGGGCTAGAATAGCATGGATATCGCGCAATTTGGTTTACAAGTGAAGAACCCCGCAGCTTGCTGCAGGTTTCTTCTAAGGAAAAAGCCAATATGGGGGCGGCAATCCCCAAACCCCCGCTTGCCATTCATCCCCACAGCAAGCTGCGGGGTATTCTGGCTTTTTCCCATAAAGAAGCGCCACATCAATTATCTACGAGTCCACTGAAAAAAGCATCCACCCGTAGGGAAAGGGAGTATATATGGGGTGTGGGCAAAGCTCACACCCCATATATACCGTCTCCTTGCTCACATTTGCGCTTTTTTCAGTGCGTTCATCTACGATTCTCGAGAAGATTATGCAGGTATGTAGCCAGGGCTGAGGTGCAGGGCGAGAAGTGATGGATTTCCCTTCCCCCACTCGGGAGAGGATTATGGCGAGGGGCAATCTTCTAATAAGCTACTATGCCCCTTGCCCTAAGAGCTATATAGAGCCTATTTTTCGACAGCCCCTATTTCTATCTCGTCATATTTTGAGGGAAAATATTTTAGACCGCCACATTCCAGGGGTGCGGTTAGAAATTAGATCTAGGGTAACCAGACCGGCCAACTGCCGGGAGTGACCACTTCTTGAAAGGTTCCTGTCTCAATCTCCAAAAGCCAAATACCAGGCTGAGCGTCGGGATCCGTCAGTGGATAGCGCTGGAAGAGCAGGCAGCAACCATTGGGAGACCAGGATTGCAATCCGTGATGGAATTGATCGTCGTTGGTTAAAAAGCGAACCTCACTGCCGTACGGGCGCATCATCCCGATCTGTTTCCCCGCGCCAATACGGGGTGTATTGCGGCCAAACGCGATCCATGATCCATCTGGGGACCAGACCGCCGGCCCGTCTTCCATGCCCGCAGCGCCGCTAAGATTGATCAACTGACCGTTCTCCGGGTTCGCTCGCAGAAGGTTAACGGAGAAGAATATTCCCTGCCACTGGACATTGGTCACCAGCAAAGCATCCCCTTGAGGGCTCCAGACTGCCGGCGCATCCGTCTGTACGGGGATTAGAATGCTGTGGCCATCGTTCAGATTGTAGACGCGCACACCCGGGTCGCCGGGGGAGACGTAACTTATCCATTGTCCGTCAGGAGAGTAACTCGCCGCAAATCCTAATTTCTGGTCATCTTGAAAGAGGGGCGCAGTATTACCGTTAACGATAGCCAGCCACCACAAATGAGGAGGAGCGAGCGCATTGTCGCGCCGGGTATAGACCAGACGCCGGCTATCAGGAGCCCAATCTATCTCGGCGCAATCTGCTTCTGGACAGGCCAACAATTGTCGCCGTCCTTTGCCATTGCTCCCCATCGCCCACAGGTCGCTTTTTCCATCCACCCGCAGCGCGGAATAGGCGATCATCTTTCCATCAGCCGAAACGGAGTATTCCCAAATGCCGAAGGGCTCTTTGGTGAGTTGGTCGGGAGCGCCGCCTTCTAAGGCGACAACGAAGAGTTGATAGCGCTCTTGCTCGTCCTGAGCCAGGTAGAGGATGCGTGTTGGGCCGGTGTTAGTTGCTGCGCGATTGCCGCGCCAGACCAGCAGCGCGGTCAAAAAGGCCAATACTCCAAGGGTCAAAATGACGGCTCGGTTAAAGCGGCTCATTTTGCCGGTAGTTTCAATACCCGAAATCTCTGCGTTAACCTCTTCGTATGATTCACTGGCATCGGTCTCCTTGCAGGACTCGTCCCCTTCCCTCTCCCCGCCCGGAAATCTCCAGGCGCATCATTTGTTTCATACAAGCACCAAGCTTGTAGACGAGAGCAGAACTGCTAAAGTCGCGTTAAATGATTTGTCGGCTCGCGCCTCGGCCTTGTAAAAAATGACTCTGATATCGTATACCCGGAATTCTCTCATTGGTGGCCTCTTTATGGATAGCAGGTGCCGTGGCTTTTTATTGAGTCTTTTCTCTGCCCTTGAATGTCCTTAAAAGCTTCCTTATCCTTCGTTGCTGAGAAGATGATAGAGCATCAAATCTCCGGTTTAGCAGGTCAATATATTGATCTTGATTCTTTGAAGTTACCGCCCGCATAATGCTCTCTGCATGTTGGGGCACATCTTTCGGGCGGCAGTTTTTAAGATGCTCGATTAGAAAAGGAAATATTGCCATATTGTATTTTTCATTAACCGATGCGACTATTGCTAATGTCTTTATTCCACCGTCACGAGTTATAACAGAACCTTTCTCAATTGCATCGACTATTTCGTCAAACTTATTAAATATCTCTTCAGGCTTTCTATCGGCTACCAGCGACAAGTTAATAATTCCGCCCCAGACAAGGCGATTATTCTTGCCGGAAAGCATCTTAAAGAAATCGGGAAAATAATTTTCAATTAATTCAGGATTGATACGACCAATTTCTTCCAACACTGAAGCGCAGTCACTTTGAATATTCTTATCCTTGTTCCATAAATTTATAGCTATTTCATTTATTCCCTCAATATCTTTATTTTCAGCAAGCTGCCGTGCTAAATCTTTATTCGGCGCTTCATCTCTTCTATTTTGCATGCAGGCTAATTGTGTTATGAACGACATTTTTCTCCCTTTTCTGTTTCTTAAACGGGCATGGCGCAAAGTTGGCTTGAGCCGAGTGGCGCTCTTATAATATAGCAGTTTTTCGCATCCTATGTCCTAAAGGAATTTTGATTTTCCTGCTGCTTTAGGTGTCCATTTAATAGAATAACGTGCTGCAAAATTGCGATTTCCCCATTATATTGCCGGCTATTCCTGAGTTTTGTATTTTTCCCCAATAAAGCGGCAGTAAGTCTTTCGTCCCCGAACGCCAATCGGCGAACTTCAGGTTAGTTGTCACGATCACCGCCACGCGCTCATAAAGCTCTATACAAAACGTGAACAACGCCTGGGCGCCGGTTGGCGTGAAGGGGACGAACCCCAATTCGTCTAAGGCCACCAATCTAAACTTGTACGCGGAGGCAATGAACTTATACAGGCGAAGCTCGTCATGAGCCTGGGGCATTCCCCGTATAGCGCAAACCTTTTTCCTTGCTCATTCAACAAAGAGATTGTCGGCGGTTGAATGTAATTTGACGATCAGCCGTAAGTAGCGCGCGATTGCGTACCGTTCTCTGCAATGAAAACCGATCCGGCAATCGAATGTTCGGCTTGGCCGGTTGGTCACCAAGAAAGCGGATTATTATGGGCTAAGAATAAGTTTGATTGAGAGGGGATTGGATTGTGTATGTGAAAATATAGGATTTAGAATAGGCGCAGTTATGTAAAGCACATAATTATATTGGGTTATGCCCGATAATAGTTCGGCAAGCGAGTGGTATCCGGAGGCGATTCTGGGGAGTTGAAAAAGCGAATTAATTTGACAGTAAATTACAAAACCCTCAAAATTCCTTTAGGCATATCCTTTATGGACAGCCCCCATTACGGAATTTTGCCCCTTCGGGTGCAGGTGTTGTTTAAATATTCGCTATCGAATAAATGACAAAACCCTCAAAATTTATTTAGGGATGTTCTTTAGGG
>DAOVFE010000465.1 GCA_030673085.1 Anaerolineales bacterium
CCCACAGCTTGCTGCGGGATGAATGGCAAGCGGGTTTTTAGGGGCGACAGCCCCCATATTGGCTTTTTCCTTGGAAGATGCCCCGCAGCTCGCTGCGGGGTTCTTCACTCAAATCGTTCTAGAGAATCGAGCAGGTGAAAGGCATTGATGTATTTGTCCATGGCCTGCATGATCCGGTCAATCACATATGCATGCGGATCGGGCATCACTAGAGACAGGTTAGCATAGAGTTGCTTTCGAGCCTTTATAACATCTATGTTCGTCCATATGTAACGAGCGCTGGTCTGAACCAGCCATTCACGCCGCTTCAGCGTAAGCTGATCGAATTCCAATCCATCTTCATTTGGATGAAGCCACTTCATCCAACGTCCAGATTCAACCACGGCTTGCTGCAAGACAGTAATGAAGCCGGATCTGACCAACGCAGGACGATTATGACATAGCGCCTGTTCTTTGGCGTCCAAATCGCGCAAGGCGAGATACTCTTCGGCGGTGAATTCGGGACCAACATTGGCGCCGCCTATCCCGGTGGCCGGGTAGTCGGCTGGATTCTCGACCCAATCGGTGTAGTGGCCCTTAACCAGCGAACCAAGCGGCGTGACTATATCATAAAGGCGTCCTGCGGCTGAGGTATCAAAAGATGTGGTATGCAGGTCGGTCCCAACTTGGGCGACAATAAAGCAAGGCCAGGTAGAGGCTAGACCTCGAGCATCCAGACCAGTACGCAAATTTTCTAGAAATGCCTTAAAGCGACTGAGATCGACCAGCCCGCCATGCACCTCTTCCGTTCCGACCTCGTAATCGATGGGAGCAAGGCCAAGGCGCTTTCGTTCGGATTCGGCATGAGCGATTAGCTCGATAGTGCGATCGACAACCGTCTGGAGGGGAATCGTCTGACCCTGCATCAAGCTGCGATCTACTGTTGGATCGATATGGAGCAGCCGGTAGCCGGCTTCAAGGCAGGCAGTAATACTCTTTTTCACTTCTTCCATAGTCGATTTATAAGAAAGCCCTTCGAGCGTATGCCGGTCTTTCAGCCATGGCCCGCCATGATCGAGGCAGGGGTATAAAGGGCCACTCCAATGATATTTTGCCGCATATGCCTGCATCTGAGTAACAAACTGCGCCTGGGTCCAACCTGTATAGCCGCCATCTCCATCTACCTGATTAAGGGTGGCGGCAAAGAGCATGGGCGTACGGCTGTTGGCGGCAGATTTTACAGCTGCCTCGAGGACGGCATCCGAGTTGGGGCAAACCGACAGCAGCGTGATCTGCGTTTCGCCCTTCATGTGCCAATCGATAATGGATTTCACCAGTTCGCTTAGAGCCTTCATCCCTTCTCTCCTTACATTGCTGCTTTCAGGACTATTTGGTGGCAATTAATATAAAAATCG
>DAOVFE010000274.1 GCA_030673085.1 Anaerolineales bacterium
TTACTCCACATATGGATTGGCGCTGGCCAAGATGGATCGCTGCGATCTGGCGGTTAAGATTTTTGAAGCCTTACTTCGAGGCGTTCCAGACGATGAGACCACGGTTTTTAATGCACAGGAAGGCTTAGCGATATGCGGCGAGAAACAGCTCACGCCGACCCCCGAAACCACATTAACTCCCTCCCCTTAATGGAGTGTATGCAATCATGCATCTGACCGGCGATCAAATGCCCTTCAGCAAAGAGAGTCGCCGCTCTAATCCGTGGAGAATTTTGTTCTATGTTCTCCTTATTGCGGGCGGCATTTGGTTTACCAGCTTGGTGGAGGCGGAGCGGGTCCATTCCCCTTTTATGCCGACGCCAACTCCTACTCGAATAGCGTTATCTTATGTCAAGGAAGGGCAAACGTATTTTTCGGTTGGAGATCTCAATAAAGCCATCGAGGCTTATCAGAATGCGGCAAATCTGGATCCAAATAACGGGCGACTGTGGGCGGAACTGGCTCGGACCCAAACCTATTCCAGTGAACTGAGGACCAATCTTGAGGAACGACAACAGCGTCTAGCGGAAGCGCGTCAATCGATAGATCGGGCAGTCGAGGCAGATCCAGATGACAGTTATGTACAAGCCATTAGAGCTTTTGTCTACGACTGGTCAGCATCGGCTGTCGATGCTCAAGATATTCGGCAGGCTTTCCTGAAAGAGGCTGAAGAAGCGGCGGTTCATGCTAAACACATCGATCCGGATGATGTGCTTGGACTGGCTTTTTATGCTGAGGTATTGTCCGACAGAAATAAATGGGCTCAAGCTATCGATGTTGCATCGCAGGCCGCTGAGCAAGCAGAGACGCGGAGCGATATTCCCAATCAAACAATGATGGATATTCACCGGGTTTATGGAGCTGTCCTAGAGGCTAATGGGCGTTATCCGCAAGCGATTGAAGAATACAAAAAAGCGGCTGAGATTGCGCCGGCGCTTACTTTTTTGTATCTTCGTATTGGCGCTAATTACCGTGAATTAAAGAGGGTTGATCCAGCAAATATGGATAAGGCGTTGGAATATTTTACTAAAGCTGCACAAATCAATGAGCAACTTGGAATTGAAGATCCGATTCCCTATCTTGCAATTGGTAAAACCTATATGCAGGATGGAGAGTTCTTTATTGCAGCCATCAATATTGCTAAAGCGTTGCGTTTTGCCAGTGATAATCCAGACATTTACGGGCGGTTAGGAATTGTTTATTTCAAAGCTCGCAATTACGAGAGCGCTCTAGATGTGCTAAAATGCGCCGTCGCTGGCTGTAGCGAAGAGGAGGACCGCAAGATCCTGTGTGAGACGGTATACGGCTGCGACCCGGAGGCCCCTGAAGCGTTGCAGTATGGTCAAGCTATCGATGGCTTGATGCTAGATTCAAGCACGGTCGTATACTATTACACTTATGGATCAGCGCTGGCTTTTTACGGATATTGTGATGAAGCTGAAGATATATTCAAAGAGCTAATGACGATCTACGGGTCGGATCCGATTGTGGCGAGTATTGTGGCCGAGAACCGAGCCATTTGTGATGGCACTCTGCCGGCTCCGGCTTCTACAGCCACTCCGATTCCGGGAACTCCTATAGTGAATACTCCTACTGCATCAAATACCCCTTGACAGTTTCTCGCAATTTAGTTAAACTATGACAGCAATTTAGCACTCTCTATATTAGAGTGCTAAATTGTAAATTCATTAAACGATTGATTGTTATCGTAACCCATAAAGGAGGAGGTTCCATATGTCGCTCAATCTCAAGCCCCTGTCTGATCGACTTGTAGTCAAGCCGATTGAGCAGGAGGAAGTAACACCTAGCGGTATTGTGTTGCCAGAAACGGCAAAGGAAAAACCGCAGAAGGGCGAAGTGCTGGCTGCTGGCCCGGGCGCCCGCGATGATAATGGCAAACGCATCGCTATGGAGGTCAAAGTCGGCGACAAGGTTCTATATGCCAAGTACGCCGGCACCGAAATTAAGATAGATAGTGAAAAGTATTTGATCCTGCGTGAAAGCGATATTCTGGCTCTGTATGAATAATGATCCAGGCAGAATCAAAAAATTGAACCGTAGTCATTAAGAACAGAAGAAGATATTGATCTAATACAAGAGCGCTTCGAAATTAATAGCAGGCTTTTTGAATCAAGGAAAGCGAAAATAAGGGGCGCCTAAAAATCGAGAGGAGCAAAAAACCTATGGCTGCTAAGCAAATTGCTTTTTCGGAAGATGCACGCCGTCAATTACAAAAAGGTGTAGATATTATCGCCAGTGCTGTGGCGACAACTCTGGGGCCAAAAGGACGCAATGTAGCCCTGGATCGTAAATTTGGCTCGCCGACTATTACTCATGATGGTGTAACAGTGGCGAAAGAAATCGAGCTGGAAGACCCATTTGAGAATATGGGCGCCCAATTGCTCAAGGAAGCTGCTACCAAGACGAACGATATCGCCGGCGATGGCACGACCACATCGACTGTATTGGCTCACGCTATGGTGACTGAGGGCCTGAAAAACCTGGCGGCCGGCGCCAATCCAATGATGCTCAAGCGAGGGATTGAAGTCGCAGCAAAAGCGGTTTCGCAAGCGATTTCCGATCAGTCTATTGACGTAACCACGAAAGAGGAAATCGGCTCAGTGGCGGCAATCTCAGCTCAAGATAAGGAGATTGGTGACCTTATCGCTGAGGTGATGGATAAGGTGGGCAAGGATGGCGTGATAACGGTTGAAGAGTCCAAGGGCCTCGAGTTCGAGACTGAATATGTAGAGGGAATGCAGTTTGATCGCGGCTATATCTCGCCATATTTCATTACTAATCCAGAGCAGATGGAATCGGTAATCGAAGAGCCTTATATTCTAATCCATGATAAAAAAATCTCTGCCGCTAGCGATATTGTACCTATCCTAGAGAAGCTGGTTCAGATCGGCAAACGCGATCTGGTCGTTATTGCTGAGGATATTGATGGTGAGGCACTGGCCACCCTGGTGCTCAACAAACTGCGGGGCATGCTCAACGTACTGGCCGTTAAGGCTCCAGGCTTTGGCGATCGGCGCAAGGCAATGCTTCAGGATATCGCTACCCTGACAGGCGGAACTATCATCACAGAGGAACTCGGCCGCAAGCTCGAGTCAGTAACGATCAATGATCTTGGCCGGGCCGGCAAGATAGTTGCTACCAAGGAAGATACAACAGTTGTCGAAGGCAAGGGTGATGCTTCCA
>DAOVFE010000430.1 GCA_030673085.1 Anaerolineales bacterium
GGGTTCAAACGTTGCATATCTTGTTTCCGGGCCATCTCTCACCTCCGGTCCAGAATCCTGGCCAATAATAATTCCATCCCCCTGGCTTGAAATCTATTGGCTTTTTAAGCCATTTTCAAAGACCTCCATAGCCTGTTTCATAACTTGTATTGGATAATTTCTTATCCCACTTGGAATAATATAATTGCAGATTCTTATCATTATCGCCCCACTTTTGCCTAATATTCTCCATTATTTTGCGACAGCATCCCACACTTTGCTGGAGCAGTTATGCAACAGCCTCTACTTCCCATGGACAAATCAACAAGTAAATGACAAAACCCTCAAAATTCCTTTAGGGATGTCCTTTAGGGACATCCCCCATTGCCGAATTTTGCCCCTTCGGGTGTTGGTTTTGTTTAATTATTCGCTCAGGACTATCGCCCTGCAGTGCCTACGGCCCTGGCCATTTATCCCCTCAGCTTGCTGAGGGGCATTCTGGCTAATCGAATAAACATGCCAGTCTACAGCCAGTTGCCATTGTCAGTATGTAGTTTTTATTAAACTATATCAGATATCAAAGACAACTGTAGTTTCATAGCCTTCGTTACTTTTTGTGATCTCCAAATCATGATAAGTGACTGCTTTCAGATTCCTTTTTAAGCCTCGTAGCGGCGCTTCGGTCAAGCAGGCAACAAGACAAGTGTCATCCTGTATCTCTATCTGCATGCCCACCCAAGCTCTCTTATGCACTTCTAAATCGAAAAGCAATTCCTCCAGCCACACCACCAGCAGCGATTCGCGATCCAATGCATTCAGCTTGATCATTCGTGATTCGATCGGGGCTTCGGCGCCTTCTGCGCCAGCCAATTCCAGCATCCCCTCGACCGCATGGATAAATAGATGCTCTAGATCGCTCCCCCAAATGCGTAAAGCACAATCGGCAGTGTGGCCGATCTCCATAAATGCTTTTCTTTCCTTCATATTAAAAGTATAGTATCATTTGAGTTGTTTATGGGAGTTCCAGGACAATAATTACTATTTAATGCATATGAAACCAGAGCAGGATAGCAAATCTGAAGAAAACCTCTTTGAGCTGATCGCGAGCTCACTTAATCAGCTAGTGGATTCACGCTTTTCGCCAAAGACTATTTCCAAGCAGCTGGCCCAAGAGATTGCGGCAACCGCAAAAATCGATCCTGAAGGCCGAGCATATGCACCGGATCAATTTACATTCAGCATACATCCTGATAACTCGAGCACGTTCAATTCCACAATTACCGACGAGCAAACATTAATATCAATCGAACTCCAAAACGCTATTGAGCGAGCCGGATATCGCTTTGCTCGCAAGCCGCATGTAACATTGGCTACCGACCCTACACTTGCTCCCTGCGATTTGCGTGTGATTGCTTGGCATAGTAGCAATCCACTTCAATTCTCGTCAACAATCAAGCCTGAGATCATAGCTGACCCCGATAAGCCTCCGCCTGGCGCCTTCCTTATTGTTGAAGGCAAGCGCCACTTTCCGCTTAATAAAGCAACTATTTCTATTGGAAGACGCCTGGACAGCGACTTGGTTTTCGGCGACCAGCATATTTCGAGACTGCATTCCTTAATAAAATTGCAGAAATCTAATTATCAGATTGTTGACTGCGATTCAACCGCCGGGACCCGGGTAAATGGGCGGCTAATTAAGTCACATACCCTCATTCCGGGCGATGTTATCTCAATTGCCGGCATCCAAATAATATATGGCGAAGACGCAGCCGGCCCGCCCGATAGCACTGCGCCCTACCTGCCCCCGATGCAGCCGGGCAAAGATCGTAATGTCATCACCCCCAGG
>DAOVFE010000123.1 GCA_030673085.1 Anaerolineales bacterium
TTAGGGATGTCCTTTAGGGACATCCCCCATTGCGGGAATTTTGCCCCTTCGGGTGCGGGTTTTGTTTAAATATTCGCTCAGGACTATCGCCCTGCAGTGCCTACGGCCCTGGCCATTTATATTCTGGCTAATCGAATAAACCGGTAATAGGCGGCAGTAGGTTTTCGCCTTCTGTCTTTCTTCTGTGTTTTTTACGGATTAAATCAACAATCGGACGAGGCCCCATTACCTCGTCCGATTGTTGATTAATTCAGCATCTATTCTGATGAATTTTCTTTTCCGGCTTCCTTTGAAGGCTCCTCGATTGGGTCAGTTTCAGGAATCATATCTTTATCAGAGGGACCTTTTGTCTCTTCGGTTAATTCGTCTGCCCTTTCCATAGCTTCAGTGGCCTGGTCGATGTCGGCAGTAGCCTCTATCGCCTCGACGGGCTCGACAGCTTCAGCGGGGCTTTCCGTAGCTTCAAGGGCCTGGTCGATGTCGGCAGAAGTCTCTATTGCCTCGACGGGCTCGACAGCTTCAGCGGGGCTTTCCGTTTCTTCAATGGGTTCGTCGCCCTCAGCAGCAGCCTCTATTGCCTCGACGGGCTCGACAGTTTCAGCGGCGCTTTCCGTAGCTTCAGGAGCCTGGTCGATGTCGGCAGCAGCCTCTATCGCCTCGACGGGCTCGACAGTTTCAGCGGGGGTTTCCGCTTCTTCAATGGGTTCGCCACCCTCAGCAGCAGCCCCATCCGCTGTCATTACCTCAGCTTTCGTTGCTTCACCTTCCTCTTCATGCATCTCCTGTAATGCCATTTGCCAATCCATCTCAGCATATTCGGACGAGTCAACCTTCTTTAGGCTGAGACCGATTCGCCTCCGCTTAGAATCGATCTTGATTATCCGCAGCGTCACTCGCTGCCCTTCCTCCATCACCTCGCGCGGATGCATTATGCGTCGATCAGACAGCTCAGAAATGTGGATCAAGCCCTCAATATCATAATCCTTTAGCCCCACCAAACTTGCAAATGCTCCAAATTTGGTGAGTTTAGTTATTGCGCCTTCTACAAGTTGACCTTCATGATAATGCTCAACCAACAGGTCCCATGGGTTAGGTTGTAATTCGCGCATGGAAAGGCTGATCCTCTTTTGCTCGCGATCAATGCCAAGCACCTTCACCTGAATTTCTTCACCGATCTTGAGAATGTCTCGCGGATGAGAAACCTTCTTCCAAGAAATCTCTGAAAGGTGCACCAATCCATCGGCGCCGCCAATATCAATAAACGCTCCAAAATCCGCCAGGCTAATCACGTACCCGGTCCGGATCTCGCCCGGTTCAATCTCAGCAATAAGGCGCTCTTTTAGGATTTCCCGCGCTTCCCGTGCTGCCGCTCTTTCAGAAAGAATCAACCGGTTTCGATTACGATCGACCTCGATGACTTTAGTTACGATCGTCTCCCCGACCATTTTCCCCCAGCGCTTATCAGGAGTTTCGCCTTCCGTCCGCCGGCGTCGAGATAGGCCTATTTGCGAGGCTGGTACGAAGCCCCGTAAATGACCCAGCTTTGCTATTAGACCGCCCTTATTGTAGCCGGCGATTACGCCCTCATAAGGCTTTTTGCTCTTAAAAAGGCTCTCAGCCGTCCTCCAATCCTGTTCCTCTTCGGCACGGCGCAGTGAAAGAATAATCGTGCCTTCACTTCCGCCTGTCTTCAATACATAGACGGTGACTTCCTTTCCTTCCTGCAGTGCAGCCCGTTCCTCATCAGAAAGTTCCTCTAGCTCGTGTGAGGCGATTATGCCTTCCGACTTAGCTCCAATATCAACCAGGATTTCATTCTGGGTCACCCGAGCCACTGTCCCATCCCGGATCTGACCACGATGAACCGATTGAATTCCTATGGCACCTTCATCCAAAAGTACATCCATCGGGTTGGATTCACTCTCTTCCGATCCTCCTTCTAGATTCATTTCAGGCCCGACGGTCTCATTTTCTTTGTCCATTAAGACGGCTTTCTCCATTTCAAGATAGAGGGATTATAAAGGCGATCCAATGCTTTGACAACCTCACGTATTCATTCGGGTTTACGCCTTATCAGCTTTGGATGCGGTATAATCACGCGCATAGGGAAAAAAGCGTGGCAATAGTTTATCCATTCGCTGCAATTGTAGGACAGGATCAAATGAAGCGTGCCTTGATCCTGAATGCCGTATATCCCCGCATTGGCGGAGTGCTTATACGCGGCGAACGCGGCACGGCTAAATCGACCGCCGCCCGTGGCCTGGCAGCCCTCCTACCCGAAGTTAATGTTATCGCCGGCTGCCGCTTTGGATGCGATCCCGGCGATCCGACGACTTGGTGTACTGAATGCAAGGAACGTTATGCTAATGGTGAAGACCTCCCGGTTACAACCCGCCGTACGCCCTTTATTGACCTGCCAATATCAGCCACAGAGGATCGCGTCGTCGGCACCATCGACATCGAACGAGCCATCAAAGATGGTGAACGCCATTTTGAACCTGGAGTTTTAGCAGCCGCCAATCGCGGTTTGCTCTACATCGACGAGGTCAATCTCCTCGACGATCACGTTGTTGATTTGCTGCTCGACTCAGCAGCCTTGGGAATGAATATTGTTGAGCGGGAAGGCATCTCCTTCAGTCACCCGGCGCGTTATATTTTGGTCGGCACTATGAACCCAGAGGAGGGGGACATACGCCCTCAACTCCTGGATCGGTTTGCCCTTTCAGTCGATATCCGTGGACTGCTAGATCGCCGCGACCGGGTACTGATCATGGAGAGAAATATCAGCTTTGAGAAGGATCCAGAGGGCTTTTGCACCAAGTGGGCCAAGCATGAAAATGCAATTTCACAAAAAATATTCGCCGCCCGCGAGTATTTATACGAGGTTAGCTACACTCGGCGCGATCTACTCCTGATCGCAGGATTGACCACCTCAATGCAAGTTGATGGGCATCGCGCCGATCTCGTCATTCTTAAAGCCGCCCGGGCTAACGCCGCCTTCGAAGGCCGGATGGAGATCACCAAACTAGATATTGCCCTCGCTGCCGAGCTCACCCTTCCACACCGGCTCCGGCGCAGCCCCTTTGATCAAATCGACATCAACCTCGAAAGCCTCTCTGATCATATTGAGGACATCCAAGCTGAGATCGACAGCTCGAACCAGGGCGACGCCGCGCCTGTCGATGCATCATCACAGGAAAAAAAAAGCCTAACGACCAGCGCCTAGTCCAAGAAACCTCCCAAGAAACCCCGGATTTAATAACTCCCGAGCCGACTCGGCAACCGAGCGATGTCTCGCTTGACGCTCATTGGTGGGAAGGCGGCGATAAAGTCAAAATTGGCTCAACTTTCATACCACGTCGTCTCGCTGGCGCTATCGACCACCTGTTCCGTCGACTGGGCGGCCGCCGCACCAGAACCCGAACCGAGCGTAAGCGCGGTCGCTATATCAAATCTCAATCCTCCAACGGCAAGACGCTAGACATTGCCTTTGATGCCACAATCCGCGCTGCGGCACCCTATCAAGAACAACGAAAAGACCAACGCCGACATGTCGCTTTCGCTATAAAGCCCAGTGACCTGCAACGAAAGATTCGCGTCAGCAAGGCCGCCAACCTCATTCTATTTGTCGTCGATGCATCATGGTCTATGGCTGTTGCCGAGCGTATGAATGCCACAAAAGGCGCTATTCTATCGCTGCTAACAGACGCCTATCAACGTCGCGATAAAGTTGGATTAATTGTCTTCCAGAAAGACCGTGCCCTAACAATCTTGCCGCCAACTAATTCCATCGAACTAGCTCGGCGAGCTCTGGCCGACCTCCCTGTTGGCGGCAAAACCCCGCTTCCCGCCGGCCTTAAACTCGCTTACGAGACCTTCCAAAAGGAAATGCTAATTCACCCCGATGTGATGCCGATGATGATATTGCTCTCCGACTGCGCCGGAAACGTATCAATCGGCAACCTGCATCCGCAGAAAGAAGCACATCAGATCGCCGATAAGATCCGCAAAGCAAACATCCACTCTATTGTGATCAATATGGAAAATGAAATCTTCGATCAGGGGCTGGCCGACTCATTAGCCAAACACCTGGACGCCTCATGTTACAGCCTGGACGAACTCAAGGCCGAAAACTTATACCGCACAGTCCGCAAGGAATTGAAAATCGCGCTAACCTAATGGTTATTTAGTAACTAACAATATCATACTTGCTCTTGTGCGTCCGGCCGACTATTTTACTGCCCATGCGAACAAATCTTATCCCGCAGCTAATACAAGGTCTTCAGCTACGATTGATAATGCCGAATCTCAGCAGCCACTCCTATAGTTATTCGATATGATAGTGAACTGTAAATTTAGAGGCCGGTCTTAACCAGCATTGGAAACGCTCTCTTCTCTAGCAACCAGTTTATTGTGAATTACATTTCCGGGTTTCTCTTACGAGCCAGACGCGCCAGGCGGTGTTCAATTTCCGACCAAGCTCTCTCCCGCCGCCAATCCGGCGGCCAATGGGTAAGGCAAATTAACGCCTCTTGTGCCCACTTCTGCGCACGGCCATAATCCCGAGCATGCCATTCATAATACTTCGCGAGCTCGACGCAAGGCCTTGGGTCGTCAGGAACCATGGCATGCCACTCCTTCCAGCCCTCGCTCGCGGCCTCATAGCGGTTCAATCGCTTAAGCTGCGTTGTATAGCGGCGCAGGGCTTCCAGGCGGATGTCAGCATTCTCGCGCTTTATAGCCATCTGATACGCCGCTTCGGCTGGCGTAAAACGGCCTGCGTTCTGATGCCACTTTCCAACCGCCAATGCTTCCGATGCAGACAATCGAGCAGGATCCTGTTGTTGGTGGCATTCCTGCACCTGGACCATTAGAGTAACCAACGATAGAATGTCGATCGCATTGTGATATACCACTCGCGCCATGTCTGCCGCATCACCGGTCCGCAAATATCTTAAATACATCTCCGGAATGAGCCTGCCGGGAACATCAGATTCTTCACGATTAACGCCTAACATCTGACGCTCGACTGTATTTAGCGTACAATTCGGAAGCGCCCGCCGCCATAAGCGACGAGTTAAATGGAGAAGATCGATCTGCGGATACATTGTCAGCAGCAAACGCCTGCGTAATCCGATCATATAGCGCGTATCCAGCAAAGGCACATCAAAAGCCCGGCCGTTATAGGTAACCAGCCCCTGGGCCTTCTCAAGGTCATCCTGAAGAGCACCCAGCATTCCTGCCTCTTCAGATGGATCCCTTAAGAAATATTGGCGTAGACGGAAATTTCCTTCTTCGAAAACACCCATGCCGACTAAAAAGATTAAAGTGCCCGCTCCGCCAGCCAGACCGGTAGTCTCTGTATCAAGGAAGGCCAGACGCTCAAGCGGGATTCCACTCAGCTCCGATTGCCCGACGATATCGGATGCCAACGATGGGTCATATTCAAGGGCGTCAGCAATTTGACGCTCTCCATGCATGTGCTCAAGCGGATAACAATTCTCAATGAGGTATGCTGTGCCCAGAGGGGAATCGACTTCCCTCCCTGGAGGCAAGTTCCTCAGGGGCGACCTTGAAGGGATATGTCCGGGATGCAAATTTTTATGCCGCCGGCCCAGATAGCTCAACCTGCGACGCAGTTCGGCGGCTTCTTTTGTAGACATCGGAGCCATTTTTCACCATCAAATGGGCTAATAACCCGGCATTGCTGCACTGCCCATGCTGTTATCAAAAAAAGGGTATATAAGGATCATTCAAGACCACCGAATCTGATAGGTGAAGAACCCCGCAGCAAGCGACAGCGCTGAGGGTATTGAAAAACATATTTACCCATAAGAGAGAGTCCATTTCGGCAAGTGAAGAAGGGGCTGTCCCAAAAGGCGGGGCGGTAGAGAGCTGGCCCAATTGCACTGAGTAAATTAGTCGCGAAGGGGGGAGTTTATGCTTGATTATTACAGAATCTGGCTCATTGGTGGGGATGATAATCGCGAT
>DAOVFE010000468.1 GCA_030673085.1 Anaerolineales bacterium
TTCCACGATAAGATCATTTCCACTCAATTTCACCTTATGCCCATTGAGACGATCTTGGGCATTCTGGTCGAGGCCGGAAGCGGGCATCGTTATTGCATGAGGAATTTCGCTCATATTAAGAGCAATCAGCACTCGATCCTGGCCGGACGCCCGGAGATAGGCATACGTTTTCTCCTGGGAATCTAGGTGGAGAAGACGACGCTCGCCGTGGTTAAGAACAGCATGTTTTCGTCGAAGCGCTCCCAGGCGACGGAAGTAATCAATTAAATCATCACATTGATCCCCACCCCACCTCATAGGCAAACGAGCCTCTTCAAAGAAGCCATAGTTATTCTGATAGACATCTCTCTCCTGGCCAGATCCGGCTTCAGTTCCGTAATACACAATAGGAGGGTTAGAAAGACTATAAAGAACCAGGGCGGCCAACTTTAATTTGTCTTTATCTCCGCCGGCAGTGAAAAGGAAGCGATTCATATCGTGGTTATCGAGGAATGCCGGACGCGAAAAAGCCAACGGGAAATATGACTCATGCGCAGCCAGAAAGGCTTCAAACTCCTCCAGCGTCCAGGAATTATTTGCAAACGTCTTGCGCAATGCTCGATTGAGCAGAAAATCCAACGCACCATCCATACTGCTGGCGTAGGATAGCTGGACAGGAGCCGCGTCAACCACTTCCCCAAACAGCCAGCAATCAGGCTTCACGGCTTGGCAAGCGCGGCTAAAATCGGCCCAGAAATCCAGGGATGGTCCAAGGGCATAATCAAGCCGGTATCCATCTACGCCTTTTTCGAGCCAGTGACGTGCGCAATCCAAGATATAGTTCCGGGCCGGCCGATGTTTGAGATTTAATTTCGGTAATTCTTTCACGCCGAAGTAAGTCTCATATTCCTGGGGCCATCGCTTCCAAAGGTACCAATCGTGGTATGGACTTTGCAGGTCACGTTGAGCTTCTTGAAAAGTGGGATGCGAGCTAGACCAATGATTGGCGACAAAGTCGAGGATGATGCGCATCCCACGCTCATGGGCAGCGTCGATCAACTCTCTTAAGTCTGCGTTAGTACCTAGCCGTGGTTCAACCTTGTAATAATCTGTCGAGTTGTAACCATGATGTGAGGGACTGGCGAAAGTAGGTGAAAGCCAGAGAGTATTGAAGCTGAATGATTGAATATAATCCAGCTTTTGAATAACCCCGCGCAATGTACCGCCAAAGAAGCCTGAGAGATTCTCGGGTTTCATCCATGTTTTTCCGTCGCCAGGATAGAAGCGGTCTAGAAAAATGTGATAGATAATAGCCTCGGACGTCCAAGCAGGCGGGCCTGATGTATTTCCTACCCATAGAGCGAAGTCAGTGGCTTCATCT
>DAOVFE010000268.1 GCA_030673085.1 Anaerolineales bacterium
ACCCTCAAAATTCCTCTAGGGATGTCCTTTAGGGACAGCCCCCATTGCTGAATTTTGCCCCTTCGGGTGCGGGGTTTTGTTTATATATTCGATCATGACTATCGCCCTGCAGTGCCTACGGCCCTGGCCATTCATGGCTAATCGAATAAAGCACGCAGGCGTCGGCTGTGATTGTTTATTCGCAAGAATAACAACGGAAAATTCAGGAAGCCGTTACATTGGATCTTTAGCATGGGGGTCATCCCTGTCACGCATGCGCGCCAACTCACCAATGGCCGCTGCCCAAGCTTGTGGAGAAGCCCAACTTATAACGCCACTTGCGTTTCAGTGTTGGGGTGATGATATAAGCACTATCGGTTCCCGCTGTACGAGCTAAAGGTAGCTGTTCCGCGGGGCCACATATGATTTTAAGTGGCCATGTCCAGCGTCGAAATTATCCTTGCGGACTATCGTCTACGGAAGTTGATGTGCTATTCTCTAGGAAATGCTTGAAACGATCTGGGGATATTTGCGTTGTTATGAGTGATGAATGGGAGAATGCATCCGTGCCGGATGCGGAATTTATAGCACGGGCTAAGGCTGGCGAGGTGGAGGCGTTCGGGCATCTCTACCGCCGCTACCTAACGCCGATATATCGCTATGTTCGTACCCGGGTAAACACGGATCGGGATGCCGAGGACCTGACCGAGATGGTGTTTCTGAAGTCGTTTGATGCCTTGGAGACTTACCAGGAGCGTGGCGCACCCTTCGGAGCGTTCCTCTATCGGGTTGCCCGTAATGCTATTGCGGATCACTATCGCTCACAGGAACCTGTCGACTCGCTGGAAGATCTGGAATGGCTAGGGGAGAGCGATGTGAATGTTGAGAAGGGCATCATCGACCAGGAGTCCGTGCGCGAAATCAAAAAGGCGCTGGCCGGGCTCCCGGACCATTTTCAGGAAGTGATCCGGCTTCGGGTGCTGATGGATCTGCCAACCGAGCAGGTTGCAAAGTGGATGGAGAGGAAACCCCCGACTGTGCGTGTGCTTCTGCATCGGGCGCTTAAAGCCCTCCGGCAGGAGCTGGGAGTTATCGATGAGCAAGCGTAGCGGCAATCTGAACGAGCTCTTGGATGTGTATCTGACGCGTCTCCAGGCCGGCGACGCGGCCCCGGATGACCTCCTGGAGCAAAGTTCACAGGAGGCGGAATCCCTTCGGCCGTTGCTGGCGGTGGCTAGCAAGGCTCGCCAAGCGCTGTACCCTCGTGCCCCGGACGCGGACTTCGCCCGCAATTCAGAACTCCGGCTGCTCAAACGTTTGCGCGCCCGTCGAAGCGAAGCCTTGCGAGCTAAGGCGGACCGCTCACGGCCTCGTTTCTGGAGCATGCGTGCCGTGCCGGCGCTCGTGAGCCTGTTATTGGTGACAGCCCTGCTGCTTGGGATGATCGGAGTGGTTCGCGTATCCGCTGCCTCACTCCCCGGCGATGGGCTGTATCCTCTGAAGCGGGGGCTCGAGGAAACCAGGCTGGCACTCACCTTTGACGCAAGCGGAGACGCGCAGTTGCTGAGTGAATACTCCGATGAACGCCTGCGCGAGATCGAGGCCTTGACGACGGCTGAGCGAATCGAGGACATCAATGCAGCGGTTGAGGAATATGTCGTGACTATCGATCGGCTGGTCGAAGCTAGCCAGGATATCACCTCAACCGAAGGATCGGCCTACAGCGAAGGTGTTCAAGAGAAGCTGGGCCATCACATTGAAGTGCTGCAAGGCGTCCAGGCCAAGGTTCCACCGCAGGCCCAGGCGGCCATCCAACGGGCAATTGAACGCTCATTGCAGCAATCTAAGAAGAAGCTTGAGCAACAGCAGGAAAATGAAGAAGATCAGGAGAGTAAGCGTGAGGAGCAAGAGGAGCGCCGTGAGGAACGAGAGCAAGAGCGCAACTTGCGTCATGCGGAACAGATAGCCCGAAAGCATGACGCCTCACCAGATGAGGTCTTGGCAATCTTTGAGGGAATCTGCGAACGCGATTGGAAGTGCGTTCGAGACCACTATAGGGATGACAAAGGCAAGTAGGAGATCCCTTCTTCCTTCATGATGGAAAACTTGGCGCCGACATTAGCCTCTGTGCCTATGGCCCCGGCCATTTATATTCTGGCTAATCGAATAAAATCTATATTGCAACGGTCTCGCTCTGCACAATACAGAAATATGCAAGTTATATAATCCGCCAGGCAACTTGCATAATGGTGCTAGGCAACTTGCATAATGGTGCTATATACATTGCATACGGAGCTAGGTAAATTACATAATGGCGCTAGGTCCGGCACATAATCTTTTATGTCCGGTACATAATCTTTTATCTACGGTGCATAATTATTTATCTACGGTGCATAATTATTTATCAACGGTGCATAATTATTTATCTACGGCGCATAATCTTTTATCTCCGGTGCATAATCTTTTTTGTCCGGTGCATAATGGTGCCAGGTTCGGTGCATAACGGCACCGATTCGTGTTCCAGGGAAACGCCGGCTGTCAGCATAGCGCCGGCGGAAACCGCCATCCTCAGCGGCATTTTATACATGCTATAATTTACTTATGGATAAGAAATCTCACCATGTAGTACCCGATCTGAATGGGGGCTGGAACGTCAAGAAAGGCGGCTCTATTCGCGCATCGAAACACTTCAATAACAAAACACAAGCCGAGGCTTGGGCACGCGAGATTAGTAAAAGGCATCGCACCGAGCTAGTAATCCACAATAGCGATGGAACTATCCAGCGGAAGGATTCACACGCAAACGATCCCTTCCCCCCACAAGATTGTAAATAGCTTCGGGCGGTTTTATGCCATACAACACCGACTTCAATTCTCACGTCTTCATCAACTGCCCGTTCGATCAAGAATACATCCCCCTACTCCGCCCCCTTCTTTTTACAGTAATATTTCTAGGCTTTACACCCCGTATCGCTTCCGAACGTTTCGATTCTTCAGAGAATCGCATCAATAAAATATGCGAGCTAATTCGCGAATCCAGATATAGTATCCACGATCTCTCTAGATTACGCGCCAAAAAAGCCGGCGAATATTACAGGATGAATATGCCTTTCGAGCTTGGCATCGACTACGGATCAAGATACTTTGGCGGCGAGAATTTGGCGGCTAAGAAGCTGCTGATCTTGGAGCGGGATAAGTATGAGTTTCAGAAGGCATTGTCAGACCTCTCGGGAGTCGATATCAAGAAGCACAACAATGAACCAAACGAGGTCGTTCGGGCTGTCCGGAATTGGTTCATTGAGACAGCGTCGCTTCGCCGCGCCCCCAGC
>DAOVFE010000281.1 GCA_030673085.1 Anaerolineales bacterium
AATAGGTCGGGCTTTTGCTAGAGCAACCAATGCCAGAGATTTTAATTATCTGCACAGGATTTATCGACATTTCATAACAGGCGGATATGATCTGGCTCGAGATCGAATTATGCCCACATCCCTGGCAAAGTGTACTCGGACTCCCCTTGTAATCATCTTTGCTCAAGCCTATCAGATTGACTGATGCAGTCTTTATTGGTTTGGCGTTTATAGTGCTCATTTTAGCCTCGCACCTCTGACAAGAGCGCTTCAGTAATCCAACCGGCAGTCAGCGGCAAGCCATCGTTATGATTCAAAGAACGAAACTTGGCTGCCTGTTGAGGAATTTCCATCTGAAGCATTTGTCGCATTTGTCCATCGCTATTCATTTCGATTACATAGACGTAATCGAACTTTTTAACAAAGCCAGACACTTCTGATGTAAAAGGTAGAGCTCGCAAGCGCAAATAGTCGGTTGGAATATCATCCGCCAATCGAATACGCGCTTCCTGAACCGCTGGATCGCTGGATCCGAAAGCGATTATGCCAATTTGGGACCCATCCATTCTGTTGATGACCGGTCGGGGAATATATTGCCGAGCCGAGTCGGCCTTTTTTAATAGGCGGTCCATATTGGCCTCCCAATCTTCTGGCCGCTCGCTGTAGAGGGCATGCTCATTATGGCCAGTTCCACGTGCAAACCACGCCGCTAAAGGATGGTCTGTCCCAGGAATCGTTCGATAAGGAATGTAATCGCCATCTACATCTCGATAGCGAGCAAACTCGCCAATCCGTTCGAGGTCTTCCGCCGTAAGTACTTTTCCTCGATCCATAGGTCGATCTGGATAGACAAAAGGCTCGGACATCCATAGGTTCATCCCCAAGTCAAGATCACTGAGCACGAAGACTGGTGTTTGCAAGCGTTCGGCGATATCAAAAGCCCTCCAGCCGAACTCGAAGATTTCGCCAACTGAACTCGGCAGAAGCATAATGTGCTTCGTGTCTCCGTGGCCTAGATAGCGAATAAGAAGCAAATCCCCTTGCGAAGTACGAGTCGGCAGTCCTGTGCTCGGACCCATTCGCTGAACATCCCAAATCACGATTGGTATTTCGGCAAAGAATGCCAAGCCCGAAAATTCCGACATCAGCGAGATTCCGGGCCCGGAAGTCGAGGTCATGGCTCGAGCTCCCGCCCATCCAGCCCCGATGGCGATCCCAATAGCCGCGAGTTCATCCTCTGCTTGGATTACAGCACAGGTGGACTTGCCGGTTTTCGGATCGCGGCGCAATTGTGGCAGAAATTCATGCAGCGTATCGACAATGCTGGATGCCGGCGTAATCGGATACCAAGCTACAACACTTACGCCACCATAGATAGCTCCTAAGGCAGCAGCCGAGTTGCCATTGATCAGGATCTTATCCTCTGTCTTATTATCTTTTTGGATCAGGAAAGGATCCTGCTTAATTAGATTATCCTTCGCCCAATTAGCTGCGGCGTAGATCATAGACATATTTAGATCTACTGGATCGGTCTTGCCGCGGAAATGTTTTTCCAACGCAGCACGGATTTCGATCAACTCAATTCCCAGCATTTGGGCAACCACACCCACATAGGCCATATTTGCAACATATTCACGCATGCGCCTGGGTGGATCAATCTGCCGTACTAGTTTACGTACCGGCATCGGGTAAATTGTGATATCTTTTCGTTGATTATCTAGGGTGAAATCATCGGAGTAGAAACAAACGCCGCCCGGCGCGAGGTTCTGCAAGTCCTCAGCAAACGTTACCTTGTTCATTGCAATCAAGATATTCACTTCGTCGCCGCGTGCAGTAAATCCCTTGCTGCTTGCACGAATCTGGAACCAGGTGGGCAACCCCTGGATATTGGATGGGAGTATATTCTTGCCGCTAACCGGCACACCCATCTTGAAAATAGCACGCATCATTGCCAGATTGGCCGTCTGGCTGCCGGACCCATTTACGCTGGCCACACTCATTGAAAAATCGTTGATTATCGGCCTGCGTTTTGTAGCGACATCCGGCGATACTGCCTCGGCAGCACTTATACCGGTCATTATGCTTTTCTCTCCATATAGCCCGCTAGCGCAGGCTCTTGGGGCTTGGCGGAACTTCAGGCGGACGTAAATGGCTGATCTTTGGTCGACTCCGCAACAAACCCATATGTTCCACTAGGGCCTTATGGCCCGCATCATAATCGCTATTTAGGATTGCATTAACCATCTGCTCGTGATATTTCCATGCCTCCTCGAGATAGGAATAATCCTCATAGACATTTAACCCTACTGTCTTATATCCGACCCAAAATGCTTCTAGAATCCCACGAACGAATACATTCTGCAGACGCGAATAAATCGTCAAGTGAAGATCGCGATGCTCTTCATGCGGAATTAATCCAGATTGCAATTTTGCCCAAGCCTTATCGATGAGTTCTTGTAGATGCTTCTTATCTTCAACGGTCAATAGACGAACAGCCTCATCCCAAAAGGCGTCTTCAATATGATTCCTTAGAATGTTAAAATCGGTAAAGTATGCGGGATTAATTGCCAAAGCAAATTGAAGGCTAACTTCAATGCAAGGAGCAAAGGAATAGCTCCGCAAGCGTATGCCGGTTTTTGGCCGGACATCCACAAGGCCCATAGCTCGTGCTACTTCGAGCTGCTCACGCAGCTTGCCGATGCTAATGCCCATTTGCTGAGCCAATTCTTTTAATGCTGGCAATCGACTGTTTAGAGAATGATCACAATCTGCCAGATAGCGCAATAGTTCGGAAGGCAATTCTTCAGCCACTGTAAGTGCTCTTTAATAACAAATTATCCTATTTATCGAATCAATCCGATCTTTACCTCTTATTATACTCCTGACAACAAGCATAGCAAGAGGGTGTGGAAAAAGAGACATCATGGGAAAAAGCCAGGAAACCCAACAACTTTCTGTGGGTATGAGTAGAAAGTATGGGTTTGGGAGCTGCCGCCGCATGGAAAAAGCCAGGAAACCCAACAACTTGCTGTAGGGATGAGTGGAAAGTGTGGGTTTGGGAGCTACCGCCCCCATTATGGCTTTTTCCTTAGAAGAAGGGGCTATCTGAAAAGTCGAAAATCGCGATTATCATCCCCATCAATGA
>DAOVFE010000082.1 GCA_030673085.1 Anaerolineales bacterium
ACCCGCAGGGGTAAAAATCGGCAATGGGGGCTGTCCCTAAAGGACATCCCTAAATGAATCTTGAGGGTTTTGTCATTTATTCGATAAGCCAGAATATAAATGGCCAGAGCCGTAGGCACTGGAGGGCGATAGTCCTGAGCGAATAATTAAACAAAACCCGAACCCGCAGGGGCAAAAATCGGCAATGGGGGCTGTCCCTAAAGGACATTCCTAAAGGAATTTTAAGGGTTTTGTCATTTACCTGACATGGAGTAGGAGCTTGGCTCACGTCCAATGCCTAAATCTCTTTTTTGCAGGAAAAATGTTTTTTTCAACACTTTCATTTTATCAATTTGACATCGCCCGAGCATTTCAGATACTCTGCAATAACGATCTTAAATTGTCAGTCGAATCAGCGATTTTCGCTACTGCCATGACCAAATGTGACTTAAGTCATGAGAGAAAGGCGAAAGTTTAATATTTATCCTTGGCTATATTGTGATTCTTGGGCGTAAACCTATGGCTGCTGGGATGGGCGCTAATTAGTTGCGCGGTCCAGCGTAGATCTGCTATTGGTTAGATACATCGCATTTTTACACGATTCCGCTCGCCGAGAAGAGTAGCCAAATAGATGGCGAAAGCATGACAAAGCCATGATCCATTTTGGAACTTCTGGTTTCTCATACAATGATTGGATCGGACCTGTATATCCGCAGGGGTTATCTCGCTCTCAATGGCTTCCTTATTATGCGGCAGAATTCGATACAATCGAATTGAACGTTACCTACTATCGAATTCCCACTCTTAGCACAGTTCAGGGGTGGGTTGAGCGCACTCCTGAAGGCTTCCTTTTCTCCGTAAAATTGCATCGCAGTATTACCCACGAACGGGTTCAACCTGAATATACAGCTTTCCTGGAGAGCCTTGGTCCGATGATTGAATCGGGCAAGCTCGGATGTGTACTTGCTCAATTTCCCTATTCATTTCGGTCAACGAATGAGAATCGCTGTTATCTCGATCAGCTTCGGGATAAGCTTGAAGAGTTGCCAGTGGTTATCGAGTTTCGCCATCAATCCTGGGCAATAGAAGATACATTCAGTCAATTGAAAAACCTTCATTTTGGATATTGTTGCGTGGATGAACCACGGATTAGAGGTCTAATGCCGCCGGTTGGACGCGCTACAGGGCCGGTTGCATATGTGCGCTTTCATGGTCGAAACGCCGCTAAGTGGTGGAATCATGAGCATGCCTGGGAACGCTATAACTATAGCTATGCTGAGGAGGAATTGCGTGAGTGGATTCCACGTCTTCAACTGTTGGACCGTGAAGCATTGCTTACGCTCGTATATGCAAATAATCACTACCGCGGCCAGAGTATTGACACAATCCGAAAGCTTAGCAAAATGTATGTCGGGCAAGAGTGAAGAATGCCGCAGCGAGCGATAGCGAGCGATAATAAAAGACGTATATTGTTGAGTCCCCCGGTTTTTATCAGGAAACTTCGGCCAGCGATTTGTTGGAAATTATTGTGCTTTGGTATAATCAATTGCGCTTAGAATTTTCCTGGGAATAGAATGAATATTCGGATTGCATAATTACGGAAGGCTTAAGAAATGTCTGGACATTCAAAATGGTCAACGATTAAACGTAAGAAGGCGGCCAACGATGCTAAACGCGGCAATCTATTCACTCGTTTTGCGAGGGAAATCGCCATTGCCGCGCGTGAAGGCGGCGGCGACCTCGATACCAACTTCGCACTGCGCTTGGTAGTGGATCGTGCTAAGGCGTCCAATATGCCCAAGGACAATATTGAGCGGGCGATCAAGCGAGGCACAGGTGAGGATAAAGATGCCGCCGCTTTTGAACAGATCATGTATGAGGCGTACGCGCCTCATGGTGTAGCATTAATGATCGACGTTGTAACCGACAATCGCAATCGAAGCATCGCAGAACTCCGTCATCGTCTGACGCGTGCCGGAGGCAACATAGCAGAATTAGGGGCGGTCTCATGGCAATTCCGCCGGGTAGCATACTTCGCCATCGACCCAAAGGGAGTTGATCCTGATTTGGTCTTTGACACGGCAGTTGAAGCCGGCGCAGACGATGTAATTATCAGCGAAGATGCAATTGAGATTAATGCCCCAGTCGAAGTTTTCAAAGAAATCGATGATCAACTGTCTGCTGCTAACATTAAGCTGGATGAGAAGGCGTTGCGAATGTTCCCCAACACAACTCTTCAGCTTTCAAAGGATAAAACTATCCAGGTGATGAGGGTCATTGAATCACTCGAAGAGTTAGATGAAGTCCGGGATGTCTTCCACAACTTGGACATTACCGATGAAGCAGTAGCAATGCTAGAGCCAGCCTGATTGATAGATAGGCCAGGGCGTATGAAAATATGTTAATCATTGGTATCGATCCTGGGACGGCACGGACAGGCTATGGGTTGATTCGTCAGACTTCAGATGGAACGCTCGAATCCGTTGATTGTGGAGTAATTGAGACCTCGAAAAGCCTTCCGCTTTGCAAACGACTTCTTAGGATATACCAAGAGCTGACAGGGCTGCTCTCGCTGTATCACCCTGATTGTGGTGCAGTGGAGAGGCTTTTTTTTCAGCATAATGTGAAAACTGCCATCTCAGTTGGAGAGGCACGGGGCGTAGTTCTGATGGTCCTGGCGCAGGCCGAAGTGCCGGTGGCGGAATATTCGCCTAATGAGATCAAGCAGGCAGTGACGGGTTATGGCGCAGCGAGCAAAGGTCAAGTTCAAGCGATGGTTAAGGCTATCTTGAATATGGAGACTACGCCTAAGCCGGACGATGCCGCAGATGCGCTGGCTGTAGCCATTTGTCATTTGCATAGGGACCAATACCGGCGAATAGTGGAGACAGGCGGATGATTGCTTCGTTGCGGGGAGTGGTTCGAGAGGTCGGCGACAACGAATTGGTGCTTGAAGTGGGGGGAATCGGATTTCGCGTGGCGGTTACGCTTTCTGTCCTTCGAAAAGCGCCGCCGATTGGGGGACATTTATTTTTACATACGTATTTGATTGTGCGCGAAGATGCACTTCAGCTCTTCGGATTCAGTAATAGTGAGGAACGAAGGCTTTTTGAAATGCTACTGCAAGTTTCCGGCGTTGGGCCGCGATTGGCGTTGTCCGCGATCTCAAATCTTAGTCCCGAAACACTTCAAAGCGCGATAGCAAATGGGCAGCCGGATGTATTAACATGCATACCCGGAATCGGACGTAAAACGGCTGAAAAAATCATCTTCCAATTAAAGGACCGGATCGGTGCGATTGCAAGAGAGTCAATAATCCCAATTGAAGGCGACGCCGAAGTAATTAGTGCTTTAACAACGCTGGGTTATAGTCTAGTTGAATCTCAAGCAGCTTTGCAATCTATTCAAGCGAACGCTCCAGATGAAATTGAAGAGCGAATTCGTCTTGCATTGCAATTTCTCTCACAGGCTTGACCTAAACTTATTCATAGTGGAAAATGGCGCTTTATTCGATTAGCCAGAATGCCCCTCAGCAAGCTGAGGGGATAAATGGCCAGGGCCGTAGGCACTGCAGGGCGATAGTCCTGAGCGAATATTTAAACAAAACCCGCACCCGCAGGGGCAAAAATCGGCAATGGGGGCTGTCCCTAAAGGACATCCCTAAAGGAATTTTGAGAGTTTTGTCATTTATTCGATTAGCCAGAATGCCCCTCAGCTTGCTGATGTCCCTAAGCTTGCTTAGGGGATAAATGGCCAGAGCCGTAGGCACTGCAGGGCGATAGTCCTGATCGAATAATTAAACAAAACCCGAACCCGCAGGGGCAAAAATCGGCAATGGGGGCTGTCCCTAAAGGACATCCCTAAAGGAATTTTGAGAGTTTTGTCATTTACTTGAAGGGGTAAGCTCATCCATTGCAGATAGGGAAAATTGTAGATTCTAATATGCGAAAGGTGAAAAACTATGGTCTTTGAGCGTAAGATCGCTTTTATTGGCCCCGGCGTAATGGCGGAAGCCATGGCTGCCGGCTTGATCCAAAAGGCTGGTCTATCTCCAGCTAAAATTCTAATGAGCGGACCTCACAGCGAACGTCTGGAGAAGCTGGCTGAGCGTTATGGTGTATCCACAACAACCAATAACTGTGAAGCTGCCAGCGATGCTTCGGTCGTGGTTTTATCGGTTAAGCCGCAGAGTCTGCCGGGGGTGGTAAAGGAGCTCCATGGAGTCATCCTGCAGGATGCCATCGTGCTCTCGATTGTTGCGGGTGCACGCATGAATAATATTTCCTCCGGGCTTGACCATCGGAATGTTGTGCGGGCGATGCCCAATACGCCAGCTCAAGTAGGCGCCGGCATTACAGTCTGGACTGCA
This sequence comes from Anaerolineales bacterium, assembly GCA_030673085.1. GTDB lineage: Bacteria > Chloroflexota > Anaerolineae > Anaerolineales > E44-bin32 > JAFGNH01. Next base: position 4,349 of record DAOVFE010000082.1, read on the forward strand.
ACTCCTTCGACAACGCCGGCGCAACGCGAACAAGCTCAATTCATTCTTGAGGCCTTTGGGCAGCAGCTTTTTGTCGAGAAAGAGAAGTATCTCGATATGGCAACGGCACTATCAGGAACCGGCCCGGCATATGTCTTCCTTTTTATGGAATCGATGATCGATGCCGGTGTCCATCTTGGTTTCCCTCGCCGCATTTCTGAGAAATTGGTTATAGAGACGGTAAAAGGGTCTGTGGCTTATTATGAACGCAATCAGCATCACATAGCCCATTTGCGGAATCAGGTAACTTCACCAGGAGGAACTTCAGCCGAAGCTCTATATTACCTGGAAAAAGCCGGTTTTAGAACAGCTATATCGCGGGCAATCTGGGCGGCTTACGAGCGCTCAATCCAGCTTGGCGAGGGCAAGAAGCGAGGGATGAAGGAGCAAGATTGAGCGACCTTTAAGCCGAGATGTGGATTCAACGGCTCGATAAGTATGACAGAACGTATTTATTAGCTCTTGAAGTAGGGAATTGATCTTTCCATTGCCAATATGACCCTTCCCGGTGCGGATTTAAACGGATTGCCTATCTGGCGCACATAGTAAAATACTGATAGCAAGGAGAGAATCGCAATCGCAATACATATTCCATACTTGAAAACCGCAAAAACGAGCGATTGATTAACGCCTAATAGACACGATAAGCGATGTGAGATGATAGCTGGAAGCATGGAAGGCGCAGACAGTTTTAACCTTAAAGAAGCTATCAATTTTGCATGAAGATAATTGGAAAAGACCGGAGGGTTATAAAGCCTCCGGTCTCTTTTTTTTGCTCGAGGGAAAAAGAGCATAATACGCGGCATCATTCTTTATAGCATTGAGGTTATCGAACGAACCGGATTAGTGGCGGACGCGCTTTGACTAAATGATTGCAGATTGTGAGAAAAGCCTTCATGGCTCCAGCCCAAGGTTTATGCTTTGGTCTATTAATCCTTCATCATTTTCTGAATAGCTCATGTATTGGTTTACTGGTAAAATTCTATAGTGCTAGAGTCGAACAACCAGCAATCTGCTATATTATGCGCTAATTAATATTTATATCCACATTAACTCTATTGTATTCCCCACGGCGATAGGTCATGCCACATCGCAGGCGATACTTGGAGGCGGAATGTCAGAATTGATTAAAGACCTTTCCTCGCAGCTCAAGCAGCAAATTGAATCCTTTACACCAGAAATTGAGATCAAGGATATTGGCACAGTTCTAGAAGTCGGAGATGGTATTGCACGCGTTTCTGGCCTGGCGGATGTGAGTTCACAGGAATTGGTGCGTTTTGAGAATGGGGTGATGGGAATCGCTTTCAGTCTAGAGACTGAAACCGTTGGCATTATCATCATGGGTGAATGTACTGGAATCGAAGAGGGCATGACGGTCTATGCCGCCGGAAGGATTGCATCTGTGCCGGTAGGTGATAATCTGATTGGGCGAGTGCTAAACGCGCTCGGTGAACCAATTGATGGTAAAGGATCTATTGACTCTACCGAGTATCGAGCGATTGAACGTATTGCACCTGGCGTTGTTGAGCGAAGAGACGTTGATTTGCCGGTGCAGACTGGGATCAAGGCAATTGACTCTATGATCCCAATCGGCCGAGGACAACGCGAGCTGATTATTGGTGATCGCCAAACTGGCAAGACTGCTCTTGCAATCGATACGATTATTAACCAGAGAGGTAAGGATCTCTTATGCATTTATGTAGCAATTGGCCAGAAGCGATCGGCAGTAGCACGCACCGTTGACACACTTGAGCGGTATGGCGCGATGGATCACACAGTTGTTGTAGTTGCCTGCGCGGACGAACCGGCGACACTGCAATATATAGCTCCCTACGCTGGATGTGCAATTGGTGAAGAATTTGCCGAGAATGGCCGTGATGCTCTTATCGTATACGACGATCTTTCGAAGCATGCTTGGGCATACCGCCAGGTTTCTCTGCTTATGCGACGGCCGCCAGGCCGCGAAGCCTATCCGGGCGATGTTTTTTACCTCCACAGCCGTCTATTGGAACGTGCAGCATGCCTGGCCAATCATTATGTAGTTGTCTCTAAAGATCATGAAGGCGAATCTGAAGAGAGCGATTCGGTTGATAGCCGGATTTTTAAAGGACCGCTAGCTCTGCAGGAGGCGGAAGAGGCTCTGCAAGATATGCCTAGTAGCGAGCAATATCGCATTAGCAAAGTGCGCGGTTCCGGAGGCTCTTTAACCGCATTGCCTATTACTGAGACCTTGCTGGGTGACATTTCGGCTTACATCCCCACAAATGAGATCTCGATTACAGATGGACAGATTTACTTAGAGAGCAATCTCTTCTATGCAGGCATTCGCCCTGCGATTAACGCGGGTCTTTCAGTTTCACGAGTCGGAGGCGATGCCCAGACACGGGCGATGAAACAGGTCGCTGGCAAGTTGCGATTAGAGATGGCAGCGTATCGTGAAGTGGCTGCCTTTGCCCAATTTGGTTCAGATCTTGACCAGGCAACTCAGTCACAACTAGCTCGCGGCCAGCGTTTACAAGAGATTTTAAAGCAATCTCAATATCAGCCGATCGATTTGCAGCATCAAGTAGTTATCCTGTTCGCGGCGGTTAATGGCTATGCTGATTCAATACCGGTTAGCCAAGTTCGAGATTGGGAATCGAATCTACTTCATACAGTGGAAGAATCATATCCTGAAATCCTGAACGACATAGCGGAGCGGGGCGAGATTTCGCATGAAACCGAGTCTAGATTACGTGAAGTAATCGATGCTTTTACTCATGACAGGCAGGAACAAGTAGCACTGATTTAGGAGTGATGCAGAGCGATGCCTTCAGCTCGCGAAATGCGACTTCATATCCAGAGTGTGAGCAGTATATCCCAGGTAACGCGCGCTCTCCAGGCAGTTAGCGCTAGC
>DAOVFE010000163.1 GCA_030673085.1 Anaerolineales bacterium
CGCCTATATCTGATGCAGCGCTCATTATACTTCGTCAGGCGTAGTGCGATAATCAACTGCGGCGATTATTAAATTGTCATGGGAAATGCTGCCGACTTGAAGGATAATTCCATCCACGCGCTGGCCTTATCAAAGTTAAGCAGCAGCGATTTTTACATTAGCCTGTAGGGCGGCAGAAGGGCGAGCCGCTTGTCTATTATTCTATTGATGGCAAACCAACTTGCCAGTGTGAATCGCAGTCCGGATTAGTGAATTTTCGTCGGTGGAATTTGAAATAGTCTCTGATCTTACGTGATTTATGCACTCCTCTCGAGCAAATGCTCCCCCGTTTTGGCAAAATTTTGCCATTCGGTTTGTTTGACCAGGTATCATGTAATAGAATACGGTAATTGTATATGAAGCCGCGCTGAAAAAAGCCCAAATATGAGACAAGGTTTTTTCTGCTATCGGCTGCTTTTTTCAGTAGACTCACATAATGGAGGCAGATGCATTTTGGAAATTCTAAAACAGCGTATCTGGAAGGATGGAAAAAACCTTGGAAATGGCATTCTTAAAGTTGATGGCTTTATTAATCACCAGGTAGACCCTGCTTTAATGGATGCCTGCGGTAGAGAGTTAGCGAGGCGGTTTGCCGGTGTTGGCGCCACAAAAGTGCTTACGGCGGAGATTTCTGGAATCGCTCCGGCCCTTGCCACAGCCAGACACTTAGGATTGCCTGTGGTATATGCGCGCAAGAGCAAGCCTATCACCATGCCTGACCAAGTTCTGCTGACGCTCGCGCCGTCTCATACCAAAGGCCGAATGGTAGAGCTGATAGTCTCACCTGAGTTTCTCGGAGCTAGAGAGCGAGTGCTGATTATTGATGACTTCCTCGCTTCAGGACAAACTATTCTGGGACTTGTCCGTCTGACCAAAGTCGCCGGTGCGACTCTGGTTGGAATCGGCACGCTTATTGAGAAATGCTTCGAGGGGGGTCGCGATGGGTTATTATCCATTGGTGTGCCCATCGAAGCCCTTGCGAGTATTGCTGAGATGACCGACGACGAGATTATTTTTTCCGATTGAGGGTTATGGATTCAATTGCTATTCTTGATTTTGGTTCACAATATTCGCGGCTTATTGCTCGCAGAATTAGAGAAGCGCATGTATATTGCGAGCTGTTTCCTTATGATGCCTTGCCCGAGCGTGTTCTTAGTCTTCAACCAAAAGGCTTCATTTTATCCGGTGGACCAGCATCGATTACAACTCCCGGCGCGCCCACAATTCCGGATTATGTATTAGATTCTAGACTTCCGATTCTAGGAATATGCTATGGCATGCAAGCCCTCGCAGAGGCCCTTGGCGGCAAGGTGGCAGCGGGGGTCAGACGTGAATATGGCTCAGCGACAATCGAGACTTTAATTGACAATGATCTTCTTCCTCCCGGTAGTCAATCGGTTTGGATGTCGCATGGCGACCGTATCGAGACCCCTCCTCCAGGATTCCTTATCCTGGCCCGTTCAGAGAATTCTTCAATCGCAGCTATTGGAGATCCTGAAGTTCATTACTATGGCGTGCAGTTCCATCCGGAGGTTCGACATACCCCGGGCGGAAATGCGATACTTCGCGCGTTTTTACTCGATATTTGTCAGGCGCAGCCAGATTGGGTACCTGACTCAATTATCGAGGAAGCTATTGCCAAGATTCGCGAACAAGTCGGCAATCGGAGAGCAGTTGCCGGCGTGAGCGGTGGGGTTGATTCTACCGTTGCGGCTGCGCTAGTTCAGCGTGCTATTGGGGAGAAAGTGGATTGTATTTTCATAGATAATGGTTTAATGCGGCTGGGTGAAGCGGATGCAGTAGCCGCTATGTTGCGAATGATCATGGGCGATAGGCTTATCGATATCGACGCTGGCTCACTTTTCATCGAAGCTCTGACCGGCGTGACTGACCCCGAAGCGAAACGGCGCATTATTGGCGAGAAATTCATCCAGGTCTTTAATAGCGAGGCCCAGAAACTGGGCGATATTGACTTCTTGATGCAAGGGACCATTTACCCCGATGTAGTTGAATCTAGCGCCACCGAAGGCCGCCATTCAGCCCGCATCAAGAGTCACCATAATGTAGGCGGCCTCCCCGAATCTTTGCCCTTTAAATTATTGGAGCCCCTACGCTATTTATTTAAAGACGAAGTGCGGGCTATCGGCCTTGCCCTTGGATTGCCGCCATCGCTCGTCCGGCGCCAACCATTCCCGGGTCCTGGACTGGCGGTCCGCTGCCTTGGCGAGGTCATTCCAAGCAGGCTTAAGCGCCTGCGGATGGCTGATAAGATAGTTACTGATGAGTTGAACGCGGCTGAACTTCTGCATGAAGAAGTAGCTCAAGCCTTCGCCGTTCTCCTCCCAGTTCGCTCTGTTGGGGTGATGGGAGACCAACGGACCTACGCTGAGGCAATCGCGATTCGGGCGGTAACAAGCGAGGATTTCATGACCGCTGATTGGGCTCGGCTGCCTCATGACCTTCTTGCTCGAATTAGCAATCGGATAATCAACGAAGTTGAGGGTGTTAATCGGGTTGTCTACGATATCACAAGTAAGCCGCCAGCTACAATTGAATGGGAGTGACCGGAACGCCGGCTGGCGCAAGAGAAACGAATAAGATGATATATCCCTGTCGATATCGTCGGATTCTCATTTGGGCTACAGTTTTCATTTAAGATATTTGGTTTCGCCGAGAGTTAACCGGCTATAGGATGTGGCTGTTCTCTGGATAAGCTACATTAAAAAGAAGCCCTCCCGCTTGGGGGGGAATAACGGGAGGGCTAGTCGGGGGTTTAGAGATCAACCCGGATGAGCAAAAAGGCTTTCAGGCTCATTGCATCTTCAGGCAAGCATAATGTTATTGCTCAGCTATTTTACTAATGAGCAGTATAGAAGTCACCCGTAGAGCTGCCAAACTTGTATCAATAGCCAAGCTTCGAGAGCTATTGCAGCAAGAAATCCAATCAGCAAGAATAGTCTTATCAGCCGCTCTTCGGTTCTGAGATTTGGCTCTGCACGGTCAGGAATGAATTGCAAATCGTGCAGAAGTACGTTAGTTTCTGAGACTTTCATAGCAGTCCCTGCCCAGCTTATCTCGTAATCTAATAATACAAGCATTTGACAGCGCTATGATGAATCTGTAAGGAAATTGCAAACTTGATTTCTTACTCCTCGCAAGGCGTGCTACAATGCATCCATGGATCGGAGAATATCGATTTGGCTGCTTTTGCTGCCTTTATTGCTTGTGTTTATTGGATGGATTTATGTTCCTGCCTTTGCCCAGGAGCCAATCTCTATTCATATCTCGTCGGCAATCACCGATCAGTTTCCCCAGATATCCCTCTATATCTCAATCACTGATGCGAGTGGAGAGCGACTAGCCAACCTCCCCGCGGAAAGCTTTACTGTTATTGAAGATGATACAATTATGTCCGGATTAACTGTGGAAGAGGTCCTGGTTGGCACACGCCAAATATTTTTAATAGATGACAACCATGGGCTCCAACTGAGAGATGTACATGGCCAGACTCGTTTTGATTTAATTCGACAGGCTTTAATTGAGTGGTGGAGTCTGCCAAAAGTTGCTTTACTAGGAGTTGATGACTTTAGCTTGCTTACCGCAGAGCATACTTTGGTTGCCCATAGCCAATCCTCTGCTGAGCTGGCTGCCGGGATCGATCACTTCTCATCTACTTTCGATGGGGAAACACCACCCTTCGAGCTTGTGCAGAAAGCGCTCAATTATGCTGATGGTCCACCTCTTAGTCCCGGAATGGCCAATTTCCTTATCTTTATTACACCTCTCACAGCAACACCAGATGATCTGTCTTTGGTCAATGCTATTGCGCGGGCAAATGAAACTGATACAGCAATTTATCCCATTCTGATGGCGGCCCCGGATGCACTTGAACTACCAGAGGTAGAGAGCTTGCATCGTCTTGCATCGGAAACAGGCGGCGAGCTGATTCTGTTTGATCCCGAACTCGGCCTTGAGGGGCTTGCAAAGCGTATCCTGACTCGACAGTATCAGTACAGGCTGTGCTATTCATCTCATGCCGGTACAACTGGCAATCATACTCTTCAGATTAAAATTAACCATACTGACATCGAAGCCGAATCCAAGGCGATTGACTTTTGGATTGATGTTCTCCCGCCGGAAGTTGTCTTTATCAGTCCCCCTACGGAAATCGTTCGTCATACTGATGATCCTGCTCAGCCATTGGAAGAGATACCACCGGTTTCCCAGGATCTCCATCTGCTTATTAGTTTTCCGGATGGGTACTCCCGCCCAATCACATTGGCTGAACTTATTATTGATGACGAAATAGTCTATCGTAGTAACGAGCCGCCATTCGATCATTTACTATGGGATCTTTCTGGCTATAAAGAAAGCGCAACGCACACATTGGTAGCCAGGGTTGAGGATTCTCTGGGACTGCAGGCGGAAACAATTAAAGTGCCGGTCACCGTTTCGTTCGAATTGCCGCCAAGCGGCTTGGCCGCGCTGCGACCAACTCTTGGCACGATTCTATTTATCTTTACAATTCTGCTTGCTGGCGCAGCGTTTGCGGCGATATTTATTACCCGAAGCCGGGCACGAGCTTCGACTCCGGTAGAAGGTGAAGCTGTTGGTCAGTCGTCAATGCAAATTGAACCTGAACCTCAAATAGGTCCCCAGCGTATACCGAATAAAGAATCTGCCGAGGCAGTGCTTATTCCCCAAATTCCGAACGGCGAACCTATTGATTTAATCGGTGTAGATTGCGTTTTTGGATGTGATGCCACCTTAGCCCGAGTTATTCTTCCCGACCCTTCTGTGAGCGGAATGCATGCTCGCCTTATCCGTCATGCAGATGGCAGATATATGATTCGTGATATTGGATCTGTCGCGGGGACCTGGGTTAATTACGACCTCATACCCGAATCTGGAAAAGTCCTTTGCCATGGCGATCTTATTCACCTTGGTCGCGTCGCCTTCCGGTTTTATATGACAGAACCGCCGTCCAATTGGGAAATCAAGGTTCAATCGGTTCAGGACAAAAATCCCTCATCACTTGTTAATAATCAACGTCAGGAGCCAAAATCGTGATTCCAACGGATCATTCGCATGTTATTACAGCTGGATTAAGCCACTCCGGGGAGCTTCGCACCAAAAATGAAGATCGCTATGTCATTGCCAGTTTTAAATCAGAGGACCGATCGATCCCTTCCGTGCTCGCCGTTGT